>CAZPFH010000034.1:0-3287 GCA_964585825.1 uncultured Candidatus Peribacteria bacterium | reverse complement strand
TTATTTATCTCTCTCGGGTGTTTATTCAATAATGCAAAGGCCCTTTATTGTTGCATTGAATAAGCCTGATTTTAGTTTTAAAGGTATGCTGTTTGCTCTTAAAGATGCTTTTGAGTTTAAGCTCAACACATTGTTTCCCGAACCGTCCGCCAGTTTTGAGGCTGGTCTTTTAACAGGTTCCCGTAAAGGGATACCAGATTATCTTCTGGAGGCATTTAATATAACCGGACTTACACACATTATTGCAATTTCCGGATATAATATTTCTCTTATAATTATTTTGATTTCATCTTTATTTAAAAATTCATCACGTAGGATTAAGGTTCCTTTTATTATTGTATTTATTATTTTGTTTACTATTTTTGTTGGAGCAAGTGCTGCTGTTGTACGTGCTTCGATTATGGGTATTATTTCTGTTATGGCACTTTGGTTTGGTAGGCAGTCCCAAGTTATAAATGCATTGCTTGTCTCAGCCTTTGTTATGGTTTTTTGGAATCCGGTGACTCTTCTTTACGATGTAGGTTTTCAACTTTCTTTTTTGGCTACACTTGGATTGATTCTTGTTGGAAATACTATTATGGATCTCACTAAATTCCTACCTGAAAAATTTGGTATTCGTGAAGCATTTGCTATGACGCTTAGTGCGCAAATTTTTGCTCTTCCTATTATTTTAGTTAATTTTGGAAGATTTTCTTTGATTTCGCCGGTTGCCAATGTGCTAATTGTTCCCGTAATCCCGTTTGCGATGTTTTTTGGATTTATTTCGGTCATTATAAGCGTTATAAACTTCAATATTGGTTTTATAGTTGCTATGCCGGCATGGCTTATGCTGGAAATGGCATCTTTTGTTACTTTGATGTTGGCTAAATTCCCCTTGGCCGCTTTTGAGGTGCCGTGGTTTAATCATTTGTACGTTTTTGGATATTATGCGTTATGTTTGCTTGCCTATCTCGTATATCCATATCTTAGATCTGTTTTCACGCGCACACGCAGGCTCAACATGAATAGGGTCCCAGTCACCAATATTAAACGCATACGAGACAATTCTCGCACCCGACTTTAGTTCTTTTTCAAATTTTGGAATAAATTTTTTCAATGTATCGGGAAGCATGTACGTTACAATACAATCAACATTTGAAAGATCATGCATTCTAAAGTCGCCGAACTTTACTTTAGCTTTCGATCTCCATAGTAGCTGTCTGATTTTTGCTATTACAAAAATGACCGGAGAAAGTTCATACCCGATAGCGTGCGCACCGTATTCGTGTGCCGCCAAATAAACGAGCCTTCCATCTCCACATCCTATATCAACCACAGTGTCGCCTTTTTTTACTTCTCCAAGGTGGAGCATCTTTTTCCCGACATGCATAGGGGTGGGTACGAAAGGCGCACCTGAAATGAGCGCAATAATGGTTGGGATTACGAGTAATATGAAAAGAACGCTTGTTACCACGTTTGGCGTTTTGGGCATGGTAATGTAAATAACAATTAATGTTATCGCACTAATGGAAAGAAACATTAAGAAGTCTCTTGCTACGTTATACTTTGTAGAAATAGAGCGTTGGGATTTTTGTTTTTTCATTTTTTTGTATTACTTTTTTTGGTTTAAGTCCTTCAATATGGAAAGTATTACTAATGATTTGGGTTCCTTCCTTGCATTCTTTTTTAATTTTTTTCGCGAGTTTTTCAAGTTCGGCCAGCATTAATTAGCAAAAAATAACATCAGCCTTTCCCAGATTTTCGTGAAAGAAATTTTTGAATTTAATTTTTGCCTTTGATCCCGTTAAAAGTTTTCTTACTACTGCAAAAATATATACAAGTGGAGCAATTTCGTATCCTACGGCATTTACCTTTGCACCTTTTTCGGCTTCAACCAGCATACGCCCGTCTCCGCATCCCAAATCGAAAAACGTTTGCCCTTTTTTAAGCTGCGCTTGCTTGATAATTTCTTCCATTACACGTTTTTTCGTTGGTACATATGGAACACGCAGCACAAGGCTTACAAGTGCAGTTGCAATGAAGAGGATGGTGAAAATGAGAATAACCACAAGGAGCAGTTCCATTTGATGTTTTTAGGGCCTTTCATCATATTTTACCATAAGGTCCGCTGCATGAACAGCTTATGCGCTTAATTCTTCGTCTACGGAGAAATATTCCTCGTTTTGGTCACCTACTTTTTTCGATAAAGCTTCTTTTCGACGATTGAGTTGTCTTATTGCTTCATTGATTGAAATATCTTTTCCCGCGACGGAATCAACAAGCTGTATATTCTCAAGATTATCACTGTTTGCTTTGTTATGCATTGCATGTTCAAGTTTTGTTGGATCATCTGATCCCATTCCCAGATATTCAAGATCAACTCTTTCCACGTTTTTTGCCTTACCGCTTTTATCGAGGACTTTATTGCCATGAGTTTGTTTGACCAGGTTTTCATGTACGCGAGATTCAAAAGTATCACTGCCAAGATGTGCATGTTGTTTTTGCAGAGTTTCACTGCCATGAGAACGAGTAACAATATCTTCCTGATCTTTGAGAATCTTTTGTGCTAACTCCAAGTGCTTTATTTCTTCTTGTACATCGTGTTTTCTCAATTGTTGTTCCACGGTATTCATAACGGTTTCGTCTGATGCGGCTTCCAATGCATTCAGTTCAAGTGTTAACTGACTTACTTTATCGGCACTTAGCTCGTTATCTTTATGCATCGAGAGAACTGCTTCATGTAATCCGAGCGCCTTTTCCAAGTTGCCTGCTTGTTCGCTTGTTAGTGCTTTTTGCTGCAAGTTATTAACGATTTCTTGAACATCTTTTGATTCAAGTGCTTCCGGATTATCTTGTTCTTTTTGTTCGGCTTTCTTTTCGCTATAGTATTTTGCATCGTAATCACATGCTTCTTTGTAAAGTTCCAAACGTGCTTTGTGGCCTCGCTTATAAAATGAAGCATATTTTTTCTGTGTTTCCGGATCAAGAGTTTCAAAGTTTTTAAGAAGTGCACGTCTGGGGGCAAGTGCCGTCATTATGGTTCGTACAGCCATACGACGTTTGCTTAGATCGGTTTCGGTATACATTTCCATATATCTTTCCTGCGTTTTTTTACTAATAACTTTATCGTCACATGCTTTGCTCAAAATTTCTTGAAATGTTTTCATTAAGGTGACTTCAGCTTCCATACAAGTAAGCATTTCTTGTTTCTCTTCGAATCGTGCCCTTTCCCATTGTTTTTTATTGTAGTCGGGCATTTCCTTTATGGCATTAAATTTTTTATTTTTATATTCCTTTGCCAATTGCTC
>CAZPFH010000033.1:0-10270 GCA_964585825.1 uncultured Candidatus Peribacteria bacterium | reverse complement strand
TCGGATACAGGGCAAAGATCGGAGACGAGGCAAAGATCGGAGACTGGGCAAAGATTCTTTCAACCCCATTCTATGCGCCCGGAGTATATAAGTATGTAGTTGGAGCATATATATCGAAAGGAGTACCATACATTCAGCTTGGCTGTCATCTGCGCACCATCGAAGAATGGGAAAACGATTTTTGGAACAACGATGATGAGTTCCCGAACGATGATAGTGAAAAATCACAGAAACGATTGTTTGCTTATGAGACGGCGAAAAGATGGATTGAAACAATTAAAGAGTAGTAAGATGATTAAATCACCCGAAGAACTGTTCAATGAACGATACGGCGAACCAAAAGACAAGTGGGATAAGAAAGCTCAAAAATACGATTATCACGATATGATTGACTTTGCAGAGTATTGCGCTGAATACTATGGATTTTATGAACACAACGAATAAAACAACAGAGATGAAAAAAACAATAGCAAAAGCACTCATAATGGCTGCTATGTTTAGTGAGCAGTCTCCTGAGTATGAACCAGAACCTATTACCCCCGAAGAACGCGCCGCAAAAAAGAAAGAAGCTCAAAGAAGGATTAATAAAGCCAAAGGATTGACTGAATTTTATTACGGAGAAAATTCTCTTTGGGCGCTTAATCAAAAAACAGCTGACAAAAAAGCTCGAAAGAAAGGATGGATAAATGAATAATATCATGATCTACAGAAAAGTAAACACAGCAGATAGGTTGCCGGACGATGCAGGTATATATTTTGTAATAGGTCGGCATGGCGAAAGGTTTGCCGACAGATGGAGCGGCAAGTCATGGTATAGCAAGGGCATTCATAATATTGTTTTTTGGCTCGAAGAAATAGAACTCCCAACAGAGGAGGAGACAAGAGAAGTCTCATGGTATCATGAGGGGCAAGTAACAGATAAGAGCTTTTCACCTGGTACTCATTTTGGACTTGGTATAAGGTGGTTATTATCAAAACTTAAAACAAAATAGAGATGAAAAAACTAAACAACTATTGGATTGACGATAATAATAATCGTTGGTCTTGCAGTCTTGAAACGAAAGAATCAGCACAAAAAAAATCTGATAGCCTGATTAATTGTAGAAACTGTTCCGGCTGTTCCGGCTGTTCCTACTGTTCCGGCTGTTCCTACTGTTCCTACTGTTCCAAATGTTCCGGCTGTTCCTACTGTTCCTACTGTTCCAAATGTTCCGGCTGTTACAACTGTTCCAACTGTTCCAAATGTTCCGGCTGTTCCGGCTGTTACAACTGTTCCAACTGTTCCGAATACAAATCGAGTCCATCACGATTAATTCAACAGTTACAAGGAACTGTAAATAGACCAGCACAAGTCTATTGGCTTGAAGATAATGTACAGATAGTATTTGGCTGCTGGAAAGGAAAATCCCTGAAAGAGTTTGAAGAAAAAGCACGGAAACAAGTGACAAACGAACAACTTCCTGCATTCCTTAATTTTATTAAGGTGGCTGAGTTTGCGATTAAGAATCTGAAAACAAAGTAGAGATGACAATAACTGAATTTAAACATGCTAACAGGATTTATCAGCGTCTATATTGTGAAGAAGATACTTTTGGAAATTGTACAGATGTGATGTTTATGCAAGGAGGAACAACCGGAGACGTTATTCGCATTCAAACTAACATGAAAAGTAAAATAACAACCCCATGACAAAACAACAGATAATTGAAAAGTGGGCCGCTGAACTTGAACTGTTAGTACAGAATGGCGACCTGGTACCAAAAGATTTTGTGATCGATCTTTTGGAAGTGGCGGAGAAGTGGGGAAAGGGCAGTTTCTTGCTTGCAGACCTTATTACAGCACAACAGGAAATAATAAGCAGCCCCATAAGATTCAACGGTGTTGCGATAGAAGATATAAAGCGAATTTTTGCAGATTATGGAATTAAATATGAACCGCAGTTTTAGTATTGCCGCTAACGGTCGAGGCTATGAGCAGTTGCCTTATAAATACTTCTCAATTAACCAACAAACGCTGATAGGCAATTGCTTATACACGGCGTTATAAACTGTTAAATCATGGGTTTATTTGATGCATACGAAAAACAAAAGAAAATTGAAAAGCAGCCAACTTGTAAGCATAGATACTTAGTTGGTAAGTCGAACGGAAATTTCGAGTGTGTGGATTGCAATAAACAATTAGACAAGTTGCCTGAAAAACGAGGTCTAATGTTTTAATTGTTTATAACGTATGGTTGTATGGGTTCGGTTTTGCCACGCACATACTCCAATTTAATGCGATACAGCCAATTGGCAAAACTGACATATACAACGTGTTACCAACTGGCGGTTATACTGAACTTGATTAAATGAACGAAAATAGTAATTAAAATAGCGAAGCGATGGCAAAAAAAGAATTTAAAAAGTACCAACACATTGAAAGGTTTGGCACTACAGAAGTGCAAAACATTGAGTTAGGAGAATGTTATATTTTTCCGAAAATTGACGGAACAAACGCAAGTATTTGGCTTGACGATAATGGAGAGCTACAAGCAGGAAGCCGTAAGAGACATTTAAGCGTTGATGATGACAATGCTGGATTTTGTAAATGGGCAAAAGGACAGCATAATTTGTTGGCTTATTTGCAAGAGAACCCGACACATAGATTGTTTGGTGAGTGGCTTGTACCTCACAGTTTGAAAATTTACCGTAAAGATGCTTGGAGACACTTTTATGTATTTGATGTTGTTTTAGATAAAGATGAAAGTGAAATTAAGCACGAAGGAGATAGCCAACATAAATACTTACATTACCACGAATACAAGCCTTTGCTTGAAAAACATGGCATTGATTATATACCTCCATTGGCAATAATCGAACATGCCAGTTATGAGCAATTTATTAGCCAACTTGAAAAGAATGTGTTTTTGGTTGAAGATGGTAAAGGTGCAGGGGAAGGAATTGTAATTAAAAACTACGACTTTTTTAACCGATACGGAAGGCAAACATGGGCTAAGATTGTAACCTCTGAATTTAAAGAGAAGCATAGTAAAACTATGGGTGCGCCAAAAGTTGAAGGCAAAAAGATGGTTGAAGAAGAAATTGCAAAGAAATATGTAACTACTGCGCTATGCGAAAAAGTGAAGGCTAAAATTGAACTTGATAACGATGGATTTAGTAGTAAACAAATTCCGAGACTTTTAAACACCGTTTACTACGATGTAGTAAAAGAAGAAAGCTGGAATTTTGTCAAAGAGTTTAAAAATCCAACTATTAACTACAAGACGCTACAGCACTTTATTTTTGCACAGGTGAAAGTATGTGTACCGATGTTATTCTAATCGGTTTGAAAAACCGAAAGTGGGGAGGGCTATTTTTAATTATGGTCAAGTTCCTACAAATATTCATTAAAAGAACGAATGTAGCACTTGCACACAACGGTTGTCGGTATGGTGTCGGTTTGCCTTGCAGACTTTTTCAACCTACCACTACCGTAACTGGCAAACTGCACTATACCGCTTGTTGTGTGTCTGGTGCGGATTATTAACTACTAAATTTGATTAAATGAACGAATTTAGCAATAACAGTTTTTTGAGCGTTGGCAAAAACGGCTTTGCCGAACTTACACATGGTTCGCTTTTTAGTGGAATTGGTGGTTTTGAAGAAGGCTCAGAGCTGGCAGGAATAAAGACTATTTGGAATTGTGAAATTGAAGATTACCAAAGTAAAATATTAAAACAAAATTACAATGATAGCAAGCAATACAGAAACATTACAGAAGCCGAAATCACCGAAAGAGTTAGCATCATTAGTGGAGGTTTTCCGTGCCAAGACATTAGCGTTGCGGGAAAAATGGAAGGTATCAAAGGAAAACGCTCTGGGCTTTGGAGTGAGATGTTTAGAATTATTCGGAACATTAGACCTTACTACGTCATCATTGAAAACTCGCCAGCTTTGCTTATTCGAGGATTTGAACAAGTCTTATGCGACCTTTCCGAAATCGGGTATAATGCAGAATGGCAAGTGCTTTCAAACCTCGCTTTTGGATATCCACACAAAAGAGAAAGATTATACGCTATTGCCTACACCAACGAAATCGGATTACAAAGCGACATTTGCACAAGTGACGGCTTTAACTCGATATTTAGGAAGTGGACACCAAATCAGAATGATGGATATTCTTTGTCAAAAAGGATTCACCAAATCGGAGCGTGTGAAAATATTCGAAATGGTGATGGGTTTCAATCCTGGACACACAGAGTTGGAAGTATAGGAAACGCAGTAAATCCCACTATTGCTTATTATTTATTTGAATGTATAAAACATCATTTTGAAAAAAGGAGGGGAGAAAAAACTGTTATTGCGGACTTACAGCACATAACTGGATTAAATGTACCGGTGTAGTGTTTGCCGGTAACGGTTTGCATATGTGCCGTTGGCGATTAATTAATACGAATTTTCAAATTAAAAACTAAAGATATTATGAAAACAAAAAGTTCAAATGACGACGAAACTAAGCCTATGGCATATGATGCGTTGTTAGCAATAGTGCTTTTAGAGAAAGAATACTACGCTAATAAAGACGAGAAAACCAATATTAAAGCAGAAAGGGTAGCTTGGTATAAAACGGGCATTAAGTGTACTTGTGATAGAAAATTAGACCAATGGGGTGAATATGCGGACGGTGGCGACCAATATGACGGAACTTGCCCGTTTTGTAACAAGCGGAATGAATACCACGAACGCCTGAATAAAATAGCCAATAGACAAAGGGCAATAAGAAATACGATACGAAGCTGTATTAAGCATTATTGCTAACTCGTTTATATATTCACTTTTTATACACATAATATACCCAAACCACCATAACTATGCAGGTACATATAAAATATGTTGAATAACATTTGGTTAAGTAATAAATAACACTTACATTTGTACACACAATTAACAGAAACAAAAATGGCAAAAGGAAACGTGTTACCAGGAAAACTACTGGTTAAAAGAGATGAGATAGAAGAAAAAACAGCAAGCGGGGTTATTCTCCCTACAAATTTATTAGCGCCACCCACAAGGGGAACTGTAATGCTTACCGGACAAGCACAAGCAGGTAAGCACGCACAGGAGATGGTGGTGCAAGTAGGGGACAAAGTTTTCTATTCTGATCGGGCAGGCACACCGGTTATATTGGATGAACCCGACCTGTCCTTACGGGGAGAATATGTTTTGTTGGATCAATCACATGTATTGTTTTACAAAAAAGAAAAATAACTATGACACAGACATCAAAAGTAACAGAGCTAAAGCACCTTGATGGTACAGACAATTATGGAAACTATTCTCACATTGTAAAGTTTGAAAATGGAGATGGGGGGTTTTGTCGAACTAAAGACCCTGATGGAAAAGTGTACGCTGTAGGTACAGAGGTGGAATATGAGATTGAAGAGCGCACAAAGAAAGACGGGGTGTCGAAATATAATGTAATTAAAAAGGTGCGCAAAGATACGAGCCCTTATTCAAAGCCCACATCCGTGGTTCGTGGCGTTAAAAGCTACAAAGCCGAGGCGGTTATGATTGCTGCCGCTAACGCTGCTAACACCGTAGCCATGAAGGATGGGGTAGACGAAACAGCCTTTCCGTCATACTTTAAAGCATTTTTAAACCCGATGCTTAAAGAGTTAGATCAAATCTATGCCCAGTAATCGACAGTTGGCTTTCTTTCATGGTAAGATGTTGGTTCAAATAGCTGAGCTTATAGGGGTGGAGCCAAACAGAGACAATAAAGACGTTATTAAAGCAATGATTAAACGGCTGCTCAATATAGATAGTTTATCCGCTCTTGACAACATAGGAATGAGCCGCGTTATTACGCAAACAGCGATCTTTTTTGCCACTGAGTTTGGCTTCTCCCTTGATCTTCCCGGAGAAGACAATGTTGATGAACAAGAGATGAAAGAGCTCTTAAAGATGGTGTACCATAACAATTAATGCCGTGATGACAGTAAAAGACTCCTAAAAGCATGGTTATACCTATAATTAATAAGCAAAGAAGCGTGTTATTACCGTTTTAACAGTAATAAGCACTTAATATAAAAACCAAAACAATAATAATATCATGACAGAACAACAACAGAAACTAAATCGTATTGTTCAAGCACGCAAAGCCATGATGGATCGTGATTGGAATTTAGCAGAATGCAGCTTTGCATTTAAAACATTTGTAGAAATCACGTTTCGTAATAGTGATGTTGATTTTAGACAAACAAGGTATCCTGATATTGAGGAGGCTATTGAAGATCAACAACGCAAGCTTGGCCGGGATGTGATCAGAAGGGTTGGTAAAGAGAATATGGATGAAGTATTAGAAGTGTTGGTGGGATGAGCTATACCGAAGAAGACAAGTGGTTAAGCCTATTAGAGAAAAACAACCATTTAAAAAGGCTTTTTATAGAGTTTGATTTAGAATTAGATTTTAGTAAACGGCCCCCAATAACAACTAAAAGAGAACGCAATGAAAATTGTAAACGTAACAGATAACAATATTTTTACATATAATGATGTTAAATTTCTTTTTATACATGCATATCATTTGGCACAAAGTGATTGGGATGGTGATATTAATGTGGCTATTAGTCAATGCATAAGTGAGCTGCAAGCAAATCAACAACAGAAAAAACCGACTGTAAATAGCGTTGTTAAGGCGGTAGCCGGCGTGTTTGACCTTTCTCCGTATGTGTTACAGGACGTTGTTAATGGTCGGCACAGATATAAAATCAGGGGCAGGTTTCTTGCCTTATATTTTCTTTATCTTTATACGGATATTAAATTAGAAGATATTTGTGTATATTTTGGATATAAACATCATTCGTCTGTTCTGCATGCTGCGAAAACCATTTCGAACGACCTTGAATACGACAAGACAACAAGGTTTCATGTCGATAAAATAAAGTCTATTATTTTATATCAAGGATACACCTTGTCTGTACGAAAATCCATTGCCAGTACCACAAAATTAAAAGCTATAGCATGATTTATATAGGAATTGATCCCGGATTACATGGTGCAGTGGCTGTAATTTCTGATTCAGTTGAGGTGTTTGATACGCCTATTACGCAAATAAAGTCCGGTAAGAAAGACAAAAACGTTTATATTGAGTCTCAGATGGCCGAGTTGCTGGTTCCTTATTTGTTAAAAGACGTACACGTGGGCATTGAGAAGGTTCACTCCATGCCTAAGCAGGGAGTCAGCTCGATGTTCCAAATGGGTTATGGTTATGGCTTGTGGATAGGAATGTTAGCCGCCTTGTGTCTACCTTATACTACAATTACTCCACAATCATGGAAAAAATACATGATGGATGGAATGGGTAAAGAGAAGGCGGCATCATGCGTTAGGGCTCAACAATTATATCCGCATGTGGAAGTGTTTACAACGAGAGGCCGGGCTTTAGATGGACGAAGCGACGCTTTGCTGATAGCAACATACTTAAAAAACACGCTTAGACCGCCCAAATAGGCTCTGAGAGCACATAAAAATAAAAAGCAATACCAATCATCCACTTTGATGTTAAAGTGGTAAATAAACAGGATTATGAAACTTAAAAAAGCAGTAAAGATTGTAAAACGTCACAATAAATGGCGAAGAGGCCATTATGATATTACGGACATGCAAGACACAACAGATATAGGAAACGCTATTGACGTTGTTGTAAAGGCATGTGAAAAAACGCTGAAAGCTAATAGCAAAGCGACTCTAACACACTGGGAAAGGTTTGAGAAGCATTTACAAAAGCATAATGCTTTAAAGGAATATCATAATGCTTTAAAGGAATATCATAATAATTTAAACGTGTCGCTTAGTGTTATTCAAAAACACCAACCCCAAGATTATTTAGTAAGTTCTTTTATTTGGATGTACACTCCACAAGGATCTCTTTTTTGGGGCAGAATAAATGAAAATTGGGTTAAAAAATGTCAACAATGAAAGAACATAATCAAATAACAGAATTACTACCTGGACTCACAGAAGAGTTTTGCATACCTGAATATGTAGAAAAGTCGTGGGTAAAAGAACAGCCGGAAAGGGTATATCGGTTAGATCAATCTGATCATAGGTATTATTATATTGTCGACGAAAAGGGCTCCCCTACATTCTACACTTCTGTTACCACGTTTTTAAAACAGAACCTGCCCACATCTCCGCATCTTATTACGTGGATAGCCAGCATGGGAGAAGCAGAAGCCAAAGCCTTTGCCAATGAAAGAGCAGACTATGGCACGTTCCTTCATAAAGAAGCGTCTGATATGCTTATTAACACGTCATACGATCTTGATAAGTTACACGATTTCCTGATGGACTATATTGAAGAGAAGCGTTTAGACAGGTCGTTTATTAATTATGCTGACGACCTTAAAAAGGACTTATTAGCGTTTGCTCAGTTTATCTCAGATTATAATGTCAGTCCAATAGCTATTGAAATGGTGTTGACCCATAAACAATGGCAGGTGGCAGGAGCTATAGACCTGGTTTGTGAAATGGACATTTCCGAAAAGGGGTTTCATGGTGAAGTATATAAGTCCGGGGCTAATAAAGGGAAGCCCAAACAAACAATAGAAACGCGCAGGGTAGTGGCTATTGTTGACCTTAAAAGCGGACGTAAAGGTTTTCATGAAAGCCACGAACTACAGCTACACACTTACAAGGGAATGTGGGAGGTGAATTTCCCGGATATTAAAATAGACCGCGTGTTTAATTGGTCACCTAAAGATTGGAGGGGAATGGTACCCACATATAATTTAAAGGATCAAACGCAATCTAAGAACGCCGCGAAATTGCCACATATTTTAGCGTTGGCGGCCATAGAAAACAAAAAAAGAAACAACACTATCACTATCACTCACGGGGTTATTGATGTCTTAAAGGGCACATACCCTAATATCGAGACTATTGATTTAGTAGACTTTATTCAGCGCAGGCATACAAGTACAGATGATATTTCGGACTGAATATAATATGAGGTACGTGTTAAAGTTTCCATCAGAAGCAGGTGTAATTAAAGCACGGTATCCAAGCGGGGTGGAGCTTATGAGGCTCATTCCTGGCAGAAAAGCATGGAAGGGAAGCAACGTTGAGCTTCGTAAGAACCTCCCGCTATTTATATATTCTCATGATAAACAAAGGTACTGGTTTAGATTGTTAGGTTCTGATCACGATCTTGTCCCTTATCGGCAATATATTCAAGACGGCAACCTATATATTTGGTTTGATGATATGTGGAAGCAAAGGGTACAGGAGGAGCGAGAAAAGGAGGGGCTGGGTTATTATCAGTACAATAAATTAAGAGAACTCATTTTAGTGGAGGAGCTGTTAGATCAAACTAAAGAGGGAAGGCCGGATTATCAAAGCAAAAAACGTGCATTGCAAATAGAAAAACAAAAGATAGAACAAAAACGACAAAAGACATGAAGCATTATCCGTTAAGAAAAGGTTTCAATGATTTTTTAGGTTATTACACGTCTCGTAACGACACCCCCATAAGACGGGAAGATAAAAAAAGCCGGGCTAACCTACAGGAAGGCATATTAGAAGATGAGGTTATTGTGCTGCAAGAAATTATTTAATTATTTTTAAATGCCCTATGAAGATGACGTATAAAAACTATATTTGTGAATATACCGCTAAAGATAAGAATGGAAAAGTTTTAAGGGGCGGTAAGATGAGGGTTAAAAACAAGATGAGCGAGATAGATGCACAAGTAAAGCTGGAAGCGTGGCTAAAGAAAAAACATCCTGATTTTGGATGGTTAGTAGTCCATAAATGTTATGTTGACAACATATTTAGTGAGTTTTTTAGTGATGTATTTAGCCATGAAGATTAATAATCCGGCAATATGTGGTAAATATAACATTGGCTATGATGTTAATAATAAGAGTGTAAAAATTATTATATGGCAATATCCGGTAACGCGTGTAGTTCATGTGTAGATATCACAATACAACATATACTAAAATTACCAAATCATGAAAACAGACAATTTTAACAAAACGGTAAAAAACCTATTACGCCTGCAACATTGGTTAATAGGCAAGCGGGTTAATTGGTTGATCTTTGATGAAGATAACTGGTATTGGGAGCACGAATGGTCTGAGAGTAGGTCTCGTGTCTTTATATTTTTAATGACCATTTATTTAATGGTGAGTCGCGGGGCGCGTAATAACATTCTGCAATTCCCCTTTCACCGGTATTCTTATAAGTCTTTAAAGCGGGCAGCCATGGATTGGGAGTCTATATATGGA
>CAZPFH010000032.1:0-10380 GCA_964585825.1 uncultured Candidatus Peribacteria bacterium | reverse complement strand
AAAGGTGACAGCATTGTCGATTGCGGAAATTCTCATTTTGAAGATACAGAGCGACGAAATGAATCACTTAAGGAGAATGCTATACATTTTGTCGGATGCGGGGTCTCGGGAGGAGAAGAAGGAGCTTTAAACGGACCAAGTCTAATGCCCGGAGGCGACGACCATTCATGGGACCAATTAAAAGATGTTTTACAAGCCATTGCTGCAAAGGACTTTAATGGAAATCCGTGCGTAACACATATCGGTCCGCGAAGTTCGGGGCATTACGTAAAAATGATTCATAACGGAATTGAATACGCCATTATGCAATTAATGGCCGAAGGCTATGATATGTTACGCACATTATATAAAATACCATCCGATAAAATCGCGCATATTTATAAACAATTTAACGAAACGGAGCTGGCCTCATATCTTTTTGATATTTCCGAATACGTCTTGCTGCGTAAAGACGACCAATCCGATGAATATATCGTTGACATGATAGTTGATGAAGCAATGCAAAAAGGAACGGGGACTTGGACCGCCCATGAGTCACTCTCAACCGGAGAAGCAACTCCAACCATTGCCGAAGCGGTTTTTGCTCGTTATTTAACGGGCAATAAGGCAATGCGAAAAACGTTGGCACAACAGTACTCTTCAACAAAAAAACTGCCGGAAATTATGCCAACCGGCTTTACCGACAACCTTAAAGATGCTTTATACAGCGCTATTTTATTATCATATATACAAGGATTCACCTTGATACGACAAGCTTCAAAACGCTATGCATGGAATATTGATCTACCGGAAATTGCTCGTATCTGGCAAGGCGGATGTATAATACGAGCGGATATGCTTAAATTGCTCCATAAGGCGCTGCAAGAAGAAAAACGCCTGCTTGGGACACCTTCTGTACAAAATGCTCTCTCGCCTCGAATACACGGCTTACGGCATATTATTACGCAAGGAGTTGGGGCCGGCATACCGCTACCGGTCTTTTCATCAGCACTCTCCTATTTTGACACACTTACATCTGCCAATTTGCCGGCAAATTATATCCAAGGTATGCGCGATTATTTCGGAGCACATACATATAAAAGAGTCGATAAAGAAGGTTCATTCCATACGGAATGGCTTACGTGATAACCCTATGCTACCTATGATAGCCACAATAAAAAAACCGTTTATTATATCTGTTTTCGGTGCTTCGGGAAACCTTGCGGCAATCAAAATTTATCCGACACTTTATGAACTCATGGAAAAAGGCCTGCTCCCTTCCTCGTTTGCCGTTGTTGGGTACGCCCGCTCATCTATGTCCAATAAGGAATTCAGAATATTTGTTACCAAAAGTATACGACAAAATTACAAGAAAAAAATAAATAATACAGTGCTTGATTCACTACTGAAAAAAACGCACTACATAGCCGGCAAATATGATAATCTTGATGACTTCAAGCATTATCGAAAGCAGCTTGGAACTATGCTGAAAAAGAAAAAACTTACGAATATTTGTTATTTTGCCGTTCCCCCCGTTGTATTTAAAGATATTATTAAAAACCTCGCATCATCGCGAAAATCAAAACACGAAGATATACGCTTGGTGCTTGAAAAGCCGTTTGGAGATAATGCATCCTCGGCACGTGATCTTTTTCATTTCGTATCACGGTATTTTAAAGAAGATCAAATATACTTACTGGATCATTATTTGGGCAAATCAGTTGTTCAAAGTATCCTTTCGCTACGAGAATCCAATCGCATACTTAACTTGATTATGCGAGGCCCCGAAGTTGCAAATATTCAAATCACCGCATTTGAAACAGTGGGTGTTGAAAATCGTATTGGGTACTTCGAAAAAGTCGGCACACTCAAAGATATGATACAATCACATTTGCTACAGGTACTTTCGCTTATCACCATGTCGATTCCCGTAACAAATATCGACACAAGCCTTCATCGGGAAAAAAACAGTATATTGAGCGCCATTAAATTCAGTCGATCGAAAAAAAATATCGTCCTCGGGCAATATAAGGGCTATACTGAGAATGAAGGAGTAAAGAAAAACTCACGAACCGACACCTTTGCAGCATTACGACTCTTTATCGATAGACAGAGTTGGTACAAAGTTCCGATATACATAAGAACCGGAAAACGATTGCATGAACATCATACGTATATCGTTATCGAATTAAAAAAACATGCATTTCAACCCGCATCGGAGCCGCCGAATCGTATTGTACTTGAATTCTTTCCGGATGAAAGAATTAACATTAAACTGGTAAACAGACACGGGCATACGTTGCAGTATCAAGACATCACCACCTCCGATACCATTGCCTGTGAAGACGATAGCTGTTTGCCGGAACATGGCGTCCTCATCAGAGACGTCATAGCGGGAAGAAAACGATTTTTTCTCAGCTTCCCCGAAGTAATCGCCACATGGGAACTCATTGATTCCATTATCAAATTTTCTCACCGCAACAATGTGCCGATTGAACCGTATGCCACGGGATCATACGGACCACAATCTCAAAATAAAATCACTCGAATGGATGGGTTTGAGTGGTACGATATTCACTAATCATACTATGAACATTATAAACGTTAAAAAACACGAAGAACTTGTCAAAGAAGCTTTAAACGTTATTAAAGAAACGATTAAAGATTCATCGGATATTTGCCGAATTGCACTTAGCGGAGGAGAAACACCTCAAAAACTTTATAAAAAACTTGCTAAAGAAACTTCAATTGATTTTTCAAAAGTCGAATTTTATCAAGTGGATGAACGATATGTTAATCGTTATGACAAACATTCAAATTATAAAATGATTGCCAATACGCTTATCAGACCACTTGCCGGCAAAGTTAAAGGATTTAATTTTTTCGATACCTCTCGATCTATCGATCGATGTGTTAAAAATTACATAAAAGATATTAGCGGCGTACAGTTTGATTTAGTATTACTCGGCATGGGAAAAGACGGTCATATCGCATCTATCTTTCCCGGCGACAAAGAAGCAATCGACTCAAAAGACCAGGCTTTGTACACACAAACGGACGACTTCCCCATTCATGACCGAGTAACCTTGTCGTTGAAGAAAATAAAAGATGCAAAACATATTATGATACTTCTTAAAGGGAAGGGCAAAAAATCCATTTTAAACGATTTTCTGGAAAAAGATGTTAATGTATATGATTTGCCCGCAAAAGCACTTGTTAAAAAGAAAAAAATTACTGTAATATATAGTTCAAAAAAATAATGTTTTCATTATGGTCGAACTACCAAAAAAACAATATGAAACTCAGGATGATATGGGGCCTTATACTGTTGCGGCGCGCTATTGCACAACGGCTCCTAATAATGCTGATACAAGTTCAACCCTCGTCGATTATAACGGGAAATTGATTGAACTTTTTGGCATTACTCAGAAAGAAACGCAACCGCTTCCACATGGATATAATATGCTTGCAACCGTAATCAAAAAAAATATCAATCAAAAATTACGTTGCATCATCGTCAATCTTTCCGATCAAGATAGCTAAAATAAATAATAAATTCTCATTTAATTAATTACTTTCTTATGGTTAAACGACATCAAACTTACAAATGTAATGTATGTGGCAACATTGTTTCCGTTTTGCATGCCGGTGGCGGCGAATTGGTATGCTGCGGAGAATCAATGGAATTACTTGAAACTAAAGCAGAAGATAAAGGACTTGAAAAACACGTTCCGGTTATTGAAAAATCAGATGATGGCATTCTCGTTAAAGTAGGAGAAAATCCACATCCAATGGAGACAAAACACTACATTGAATGGATTGAAGTTCATACAAAGGATAAGAATGTTTATCGTGCGTTTCTCAAGCCCGATCAAAAACCTGAAGCATCATTTCCCGTTAACATTGATAACGTAGACATGGCACAAGAATACTGCAATGTGCACGGCCTCTGGAAATCATAACAATTTTTCTTATATGATTCTCTCTGATAAAACGCTGAAAAACATGATAAAAGAGGGTTCGCTTGTCGTCGACCCGCTTTCGGACGAATCCATACAGCCCGCATCGATAGATTGTCGTCTCGGCGATCACTTCTTGTTAGTAGAAGACACGGCAATGGATATCATAACCCTCGATAGCGAAATACATTATCGTGAAATTGAAGGCGACAGTATCACTATCCCTCCACACTCTTTTCTTTTAGCAACAACCAAAGAATATGTAAAACTACCCAACTCTCTTACCGCATTTGTTGAAGGACGCAGCTCCATAGGACGCATAGGCCTTTTTATACAAAATGCAGGATGGGTGGATCCCGGCTTTGAGGGCCGTATTACACTTGAACTTTACAATGCAAATTCTCTACCCATAAAATTGCAAAAAGACAGACGTGTTTGCCAATTGGTTTTTTGCACAATGGACCAAGGAGCCGATCGTCCTTACGAAGGAAAGTACCAAGGTCAAAAAAAATCCGTTGGAAGTCGCGTTTATATGGATAAAAGCTAATCATTTACGTTTTTGAGCGCAAATGATATCTTGGTAAGAATAAGAATCTTCCCTACCCGACCAGCTTCCGTGATAGATTTTCAAGTGATCATCCATACCCATATACTGAAGTTGTTTGATAATCCATTGTTCAATATATCCGGTTTCCGCTTCAGGCATATCTTTATGAGAATACAAGCAGTTGCTTTCAGTTTCGTGCGTAAATGAAAAGTCACAATACGAATTGCCTTTTTTCATATTTTGTTTCGCAACATCATCTATTGAAAAGAATGTTAAGAAAATCTTTCCATCATTTTTTAAAACACGTTTAATTTCCTTCAAGTAGTGTTTGATTTGTTCGGGAAGCATATGCGTAAAAACAGATGTAGCAAAAATAAAATCAAACTGCTCGTCTTCATAAGGAAAGGTAAACTTGTCAGCCCGGATTTCACCTTTTTTGTTGTAATATTTATTGTAAATATCCACATAATCAAAATGAAAATGAGGATACTGAAGAGTAATGTTTTTTACACACCATGCAATACCTCGTTTATCAATATCAAAACCGTAATATTTCCCCACTTCAGGATCCAAATAATGAGTTAACGAGATAGCCATTCTTCCTATTCCACTGCCGATATCAAGCACAGTGTCTTTAGAAGTTATTTTTCCATGTTTTTTAAAATAGTTCAAAAATTCATCCCCTATTTTTTTAAACTCGCTACTTCCAACAAAATTCAAGCGCTTTGGCGGATATTCTTTTCTGCGCTTTCCCGTTATAAACATAATGCCGTCCTGAATGCTATAAAAAACGTACTTCAGCGCCTTTTTAACACTCGGCGGAATAATGTACTTAAGTTTTTGTTTCGCCTTACCTAGAAATGACATAATATAACCTTAAATGGTCGGGGCAGCAGGATTCGAACCTGCGACCTCTCGGTCCCAAACCGAGCGCGCTAACCGGACTACGCTATGCCCCGACAAGTTCTCTTTTTTTGTTAAAGCTTACTAACTATATGAAATTTCACTTTTTAAGTCAAAGAATTTTTTGTAAGGTTAACTTATGGAAAAAACATATAATCAAATAATTGGCACTCCCGTTGTTGTTGAAAGTATTGGAAAGGTTGCTCGCGTTAGCGACATACTTATCGATACGGATAATGGAAAAATTGTCTGTTTCTTTGTCAATACGGGCAAAATGAAAATAATTCTGCCAACCGATATACTCTTTTTCGGCCAAGCTGTAATATTGGGAGATGTCGATGATATTATTGATGCGGAAGATATTGTTCGAGTTACAAGAGTTCTAAAAAAAGATATTCGTTTATTAAAATCACATGTTGTAACTGAAAAAGGTGAATCGCTGGGAACCGTTCATGACTATTACGTAAATGTGAAATTTTTCGGACTTATGAAAATCGTTGTCTATAAATCGTTTTTTGGTCTCTTTAAAACACGAGATCTGCTTATTTCAGCACGTGACATTATTAAAATTGAACCCGGTAAAATAACCGTTAAAGATAAATGTGCAAAGCAATTATACCAACAAGAGGTTCGAGAAGAATATGCGCATTTTCATGTAGCAACTTAATGGTCTCTTTTTATGGCGGCTTAAATATAAAAAGGCCTCGGGCCAATATAAGCCCAAAGCCTTTTGTTTTGTATATCTAAGACTCTTTTCTTACTTACGCTACCTCTTGTCCTTGTCCAGCGCCACGGATAACTGTATTGACGAGTGCAAATGAGATAAGCACGATCACAATACCGATAATTGCGTACATGATGATTTTTTTAGCTTGGTCAACCTTTTCTTGGTTTCCAGCCGCAGTTATATACAGAATTCCTCCGTATATGATCATGATAACCGCAATAAGTCCGAGGAATAGAAGGAAGAAGTCTACAATTCTAAGCACAAGTGCTCGAATTGACCCTTCACCGCCGGTTGCAGCAGCTACATTTGATGGTGCATCACCAGGATTAATAAGCTGAGCTCCTGCGGTTCCACCAAGGGCTGCAAATACCACAAGTAGGAGTGAACTCAATCCAAGCACAATAAATGCTTGCTTGAGACCTTTTTTCAAAGTGGTTTTTGTCATTGTTTTTGGGTTAAGTAAGAATTTTTGAAACTTTTTATTTAAGTTTTCACTTTATTTTAGCAAATATTTGACATTAAATCAATAGTCTTGTAAAAGAATACCCCTATATGTCAATCTTGTTCCCATGCTCATCCAAGATGATATTTTCGGGTTTCAAGGTGATATCAAACATACGGCGCACTGTCTCTTTGATACGTTTTGCCAATGCAATCAAATCCTTTTGCGTACCGCTTCCTTCGTTCATAAACCAATTCCCGTGCATAAGAGAAACTTTAATATCGCCTTCTTGCAGACCTTTTAGTCCCGCTTTATCTATCAACATGCCCGCCGGCTTATCAGGCGAAGGATTTTTAAAAAACGAACCGGCCACTTTCCCTTTAGGTTGTTTCTTGGCTCTAAATGTTAATAATTCAGGAGTAACATCTTGCAAATCAAGTGGTGGTAAAGCCAATGTAACCGATAAAACAATTTCGTGTGTTTTTTTCAATATACTGGTGCGATATGAAAACTGGAAATAATCACGGTTTTCCGTATGAACACCATTTTGATAATCAAAAATCGTTGCGTTGGCAACAAAATCTCCTATTTCAACCCCTTGAGCTCCTGCATTACCGTAGATTGCCCCGCCAATTGTTCCCGGCAAGCCTACCATTTTAATAATACCACCAAGATTATGTTTGCGCGCTTCAGCCAATACCTGTGCAAGCATAGCACCCGATTCGGCAGTGATTATATTGTCATTTACTTCGATCGACGTAGCTTTATTATGAATAATCAATCCTCTAAAACCCTTATCGGAAAACACAATATTACAACCTCCCCCTAACAAATAGAAATTAATGCCAAGTTCATGAGCTTTTTGTATATACGTAGGTATGTCAAGCATTTGATGGGCTTGTATATACAAATCGGCGGGTCCGCCAATCCCATAAGCCGTCAACGAAGCGAGCTCTTTATCGACCTGCGCTTGAGGAAAATGCTCTACAAAACATTTTTTAGCAATAATATCATTTTTCATATATATCCAGTTTAGCGGAAAACCCCTTGCTATTGAATAAAAAATTGACAGGTAATTTTTTTTACCATATCATCATCTGTGCATTTTGACACTACAGGCTTAAGCCACCTTAGCTCAGTTGGTTAGAGCGACTGTCTTGTAAACAGTAGGTCGTCGGTTCGACTCCGACAGGTGGCTCCACGTAGTATTTGTGGGCAGGTGGCGGAGTGGTCAATCGCATCAGACTGTAAATCTGACGACTTTATGTCTACGGGAGTTCAAATCTCTCCCTGCCCACCAGAAAACACTATTCATCTATAGTGTTTTTTTCTTGCAATATATTTATTTTTCATTATTATTACTGCCGGTTTTATAAAAGAAGAACCTTTGTATTAACCAAGTACAGACCTTTGCGTTAATACAAGAAACTTTTTTTATGGGCGATTTATCCAACCAATTGAAGCAGGCAAAGCCCTGCAGAAAGGAAAAATGATGCTTGACATAGTCGATACAACAAAGTTTTTTCACCTCATCGGATACGGAGAAACAACGGAAGAGGAGAATTTTACCAAAGTATTCCTTCTTCTAGAAGGCCTCGACAAGCGGTCACTTGCGACACTCATGATTATACATGACGTAAAATGGGAGCTTGTTAAGACCTTGTGCGAACTCAGCGAAATTGAGTTTCATCTACTTGAGATGCTAATCGACCTAGAACTGTTCAACCAATCATATATGTGCATGTATGAAGGGTGTGAACAAGCGGTCGACAGGTTCCTCACCATGTGCGACACAGAACTTGCACAACTGTGTTTAAAAAAAATGAGAGAACTTGCCATACCGCGCATCGCCCCTCTTCAAGAGACCTCCCCTTCGCCATCTAAATAGCGATCTTACCCGGAGGTCTTTTCCCCTTATTTGATTTTTTATATAGTTTATTGTACTATCTATCCTCAATGTATAAAGTGAGAACTTTTGTATTAACCAGGAATTACATCTTCGAGTTAATGCAAACAACTCTTTTTATGGACAGTTTTTATTACTACTACTCGTGAGAAAATTATTCTCACAGATAGGAGCTCATGATGCTTGACAAACAACAAACCAAAAATTTTTTTTCGATTATTATCGGTGATATAAAGCCTGTAATAAACAAATCTATTGATGAACTATTTAAAAAAGTCCCTGAAATAGGATACCAGGGGCTACTTGTCTTCCTGGTTACCAACAAGGTCGATGATAAAGTCGTCGATGAATTGATCAAACTCGGCAAGAGACACTTTGGTCTCCTCGAGGTACTAATCGAAGAAAAAAACTTCAACGAGGCATACCTATGCTCACGCTGGGAAAGCGTTATGCCCGTCTGGAACTTCCTCAAACAGTGCGATAACAAACACGCTCTGTACCTCCGCCGTCTTATTAAAGATAGTGGTGGCCTCAAAATTGTCCATTCTTTTACGAAGGATCTTCATCTGTCCGACTAGTGACAGCCCACCCGAAGATCCTTTTTCCTTATAGTGAAGTTTTATAACTCAACGACAATCGGGACTATTAAGGGTCTTCGTTGCAATTTTTTATGGGTATATTTATCAACAACCGATGTAATATAATCCTTGATATTTTTTATACCCGGCTTCGAATGTTTTTGCAGTAATGTATTGTATTTACTTTTAATTTTCTTTTGCACTTCTTTCAAAATCTCATCAGATTCCGTCATATAAATAAATCCTCGTGTTTCAATTTTAGGGTTTCCAATAAGTTTCTTTGTTTTTCTTTGAATCTTCAAAGTTACAACAAAAACACCGTTTTCCGCTAATGCCTGCCTCTCGACAAGAACCCGCGAACCCATATTCCCCATTCCCAAACCATCAACGAGAATATAATTTGTTTCCACTTTATCTTTAGAAAGACGTATTTTACCTTTTTGCATTTCAAGAATATTTCCATTATTCATCATAATTGCGTTTGACTTTCGAATGCCCGCCTCCTGAGCAAGCTCTTTATGAGCAAATCTCATATGATATTGTCCATGAATCGGAATAAAATATTTAGGCTTTACCATCCCAATCATCATTCGCAAATCCTCGCGACATCCGTGCCCCGAGGTATGTACATCCATAATTTTATTGTTGATCACACGCGCACCTTTTTTCGTCAGGTTGTCGATAACGGTTGATATCGCACGTTCATTTCCAATAATCGGGGTTGCCGAAATCACAACAGTGTCATCAGGCTTAATGCGCACATGCTTATGCTGTCCCAATGAAATACGCGTTAACGCAGACAGGGCTTCCCCTTGACTACCCGTTGTCAGAATAAGAGACCTTCTTCCGGGAGTTTTTTTTGCTTTGTACACATCATGAATCAGACCTTTCGGAACCTTGAGATATCCCAACCGCTCGGCAATTGATATATTGTCAATCAAACTGCGTCCACTAATATATACTTGTCTGTTCCATCTATTTGCCGAGTTGAGAATTTGCTGAATACGCCCTATAAGACTTGAGAACGATGCAATTAGGATACGCCCCGGCGTTTCTTTAATTAGCATATCAAGTGTATCTCCAATTGCTTTTTCAGAGATAGTATGCCCTTCCTTCATCGCATTGGTGCTGTCGGAAAACATCACGGTAACATTTTTCTTTTTACCAAGCGCCGATATTTTTTTGTAGTCCGCCTGAATTTGGTCAGCCGGCGTATAATCAAATTTAAAATCTCCGGTATGAACAATGTTTCCTTCGGGTGTATTAATGACTATTCCAACACCATCGGGAATACTATGGTTTACTCTAAAAAAACTACAATTAAAAGGTCCCAATCGTA
>CAZPFH010000031.1:0-10676 GCA_964585825.1 uncultured Candidatus Peribacteria bacterium | reverse complement strand
GTAATTCTTTGTGGCAGCGGCAGCGGGGTTCTTGCTCTTTTTAATAATCCGTGCGATGAAGCAACGCTTTCCCAAGCGTTACCGAATCAGCGTATTCTAAATCTGCACCGATAGGTAATCCACGTGCAATTCTACTCACACTCACCCGCCTATCACCCAGTTGTTTTTGTATATACAAAGCAGTTGCTTCGCCTTCCAAGCTCGGATTGGTCGCAAGCACCAATTCTTTAATTTCAGGATGATTTTTCAAACGATCAAAAAGTTCTTGCATCTTCAATTGATCTGCACCGATACCGTCAATGGGTGAAAGCACTCCATGCAATACATGATACAAGCCTTCGAATTTCCCTGTTTTTTCAATAGCAATAACATCCAAAACTTCTTCAACGACACATACTTGCGTTTTATCACGAGATTCATCGCTGCAAATGGAACATGGTGATTCCTCGGTAACATGCCAACATTCTTCACAAAAAGACAGTCCGTCCTGCAACGACAGAAGTGCTTCCCCAAGAGGCTTAATGCGAGAATGAGGGGACCTCAACAAATGCACCGCCAGTCGTTGAGCCGTTTTAGGACCTATACCCGGTAATCGTGACAATTCATCAATCAATTTTTTCAACGAAGGAGGAAGCATGAAATACTTTTTTATTATCGTTCAATATGACGGAGAAATTCAGATCGCGTATTCATATTATTTTTAAACAGTCCCGTCAGTGCCGAAGTGGTCACCACGGTATTTTGTTTTTCAACACCGCGGGCCATCATGCAAAGATGTTTCGCTTCAAGGATAACTCCTACACCTTTCGGTTTCAACAATGAATCCATCGTTTCAGCTATTTGAGAGGTCAATCGTTCCTGATTTTGCAGTCGTCTTGAAAAGATTTCAACAATACGCGGCAATTTTGACAATCCCGCAATCTTACCATTGGGAATATAACCAATATGAGCTTTACCGTAAAAAGGAATCAGGTGGTGCTCACATGTGCTGTAAAATTCAATATCTTTCACTACAATCATTTCATCATAATGTTCATCATCGAAAACACGCATAATCTCTTTAGGATCACGCTTGTATCCAGAAAACAATTTCTTACACGCATGGGCGTATCGATCGGGCGTATCCAATAATCCTTCACGTGTCGGATCATCATCAAGTGCTTCAAGAATATCTGATCCAATCGTCTTTAGTTTATCTATATCCATAGTATCAAATAAATTATAAGGCAGCAGTATTGTGCCAGAACGTGACTACTTTCGCCAGGCTTTTCTATGCATAAGAGGGTATGTTATCATTTATCCATGAAAATTTACACAAAAACCGGAGACAACGGCACAACAAGGCTATGCGATGGGGAACGAGTTTCAAAAAGCTCAATGCGTGTTGCAGCATACGGCGATATTGACGAACTCAGTTCATTTATCGGCCTTGCGACCTCATTTGCTGACGATAAAAAACTTACTGCCACCCTCCATACCATTCAGCATGATCTTTTTATTTTGGGATCATATGCTGCGCAGTGTACCGGTCATAATGAAAATCTACCTTCTTTTGATGAGGCAAAAATTTATGCACTCGAATCAATTATTGATGAAATAAGTGAATCACTGCCTCCGCTACAAAATTTTATTATTCCCGGAGGAACACTCTGCGCAAGTCATCTTCATGCGGCGCGAACAGTATGTAGAAGAGCCGAAAGAACTTGTATCGCACTCGCTGAAAACGAAGGTCTTTATAAGCATATCGTCCCCTATCTTAATCGCCTTTCAGATCTTCTTTTTGTTCTTGCGCGAAAAGCAAATAACGGCAACGATATTCATGCTTAGGCTTTAATTTTCACCACATTTTTCTTCTGTATCTGCCTGTTGATAACAGGTGAAATCATAATATACAATATCCCTGCAAGAGATATATATCCAACAATGATATTTTGGAAAGGGAAAATAAATAAAAACGCAACAATTCCAATAATCAATTCGAGAATTAAAGGCATAAAACTTAGCGTATCACGAGCTTTTGTAAACTGACCGTATACCGCCACAATCACAAGAAAAATAAATAACGGTTGCAACAATGCCGGATCAAGAAATCCTCCGATACCAAGGGCCTTAACAGCATCCGCAAGATATGGTGTTTTTAATCCAAAAAGACCAAGAATAATAAGTATAATATTCGCAATCAACGCAAGATGTTTTTTCATAACAATTACTTTTTTAAATAATCAATCCGCTCTAGATGATACCATAGTTCGAAGTGTATTTTTAAGCTTTTTTAAGCCCGCTCGTTTAATCGGAGAGGCCGGATACGCTTTTTTAAATTCCTTTTCATCCATTTCCAGTATGCTTTTTACGTTTAAAGATTGTCCGGCTCGATGCTTGAGAAAATCATTGTTCTCGGTTTGCCGTGCACGACAATTATGAGGACATACTTCCTGACATATATCGCAACCAAATACAAAATCGTGTGTATCTCCTTCAACCGGACCTTTTTTTTCAATAGTCCGATAGGCAATACATTTGTTTGCATCAATACGATAAGGGCTAACAATCGCTTTTGCCGGACATGCATCCATGCATCGGGTACAATTTCCGCAAGACATACCCCCGTCAAACGGCTTATCATAAGGCAAAGCAAGTGTTGTTATTATTTCCGCAAGAAATACCCACGACCCGTAACGAGGCGTTATGAGCATAGTATTTTTACCTATAAAACCCAAGCCGGCCTTCGTTGCATACGCGCGCTCCAAGATTGGCCCTGCATCACAATACAATTTGAAATCTTTTTTCGTTAATGCAATTTCCGCATTGGCAATAATAAATCGTCGTATTTTTTTTAATTTTTTTTCTATAATGATGTGATAATCCTTCCCCCATGCATACCGCGCTACTTTTGCCTGAAATTCATCGCCGGCCTGATTATCCCGGTTTTGATAATAATTCATCGCCAAACAAATAACACTTTTGGCTCCCGGCAAACTTTGACATGCGTCCGTCCTGCGAGCAATATGTTTTTTCATGTATGCAAGATCCGCCTCATATCCTTTTGCCAACCAGGTATCAAAATGTTCTTTTTCTTGTTCAAGAGGCGCTGCCGGGGTAATGCCAACCATATTAAAACCCAGGCTTCGCGCATATTGTTTAATGTGTTTATCCATAGCTTCACTATACATAAGCTTGCCCGAATAGACCACTTCACGCTATCTTAGGTAAGCGTTAAACCGTCTATATTATGAAAAAATTTATTGTTACAAGTTTAGTTCTCACCTTACTAAGCATATCCGGATCATCTTGCTTTGCCCAATCATCATCCGAAAGCGCACAAGAATTATATGCAAAGGGGCAGGTCAATCAGGTGACGGAACAAAAAATTGAAATAAAACCGGATAACCCCCTGTACGATCCAAGCCAGGAAGCATCTCAATTTCACACTATTCAAAACGTAACATTTGAAGTACTGGAAGGTGAATACAAAGGTACTATTTTTGAATCGACCAACGAAATTACCGGACAAATCTATGATATATATCTGGAAAAGGGTGATAAAGTAATGCTCTTTTTAAGAGTCGATGGCGAAAAAATTGAAGGATATGCAACTGATTTCATTCGAAATAACACGATGATTGCTTTTGTTGCTTTATTCTTTTTAGGCTTAATTGTTTTAGGAAAAATAAAAGGCTTAAAAGCACTTATTAGCCTGGTAGTAACCATAGGGGCAATATTTTTCATTCTTATTCCCCTTACCATACAAGGATATAACGCACTTCTTATCGCAACATACGTATCAATCGGTGTTAGTTTAATAACAATTACACTTATTGCCGGTATAACCAAAAAAGCCCTGAGTGCGATTATCGGTACTGTTTTTGGCGTTTTATGCGCCGCTCTCATTGCCTATTTCGTAGGAAATATAAGCTTACTAACGGGACTATCGGGAGAGGATGCCCGCATTCTTTATATAAACAGGCCCGAATTAAATTTCAGCCATATCTTTTTCGCCAGCATTATGATTGGTGCGCTCGGTGCCGTTATGGATGTCGGGATGTCAATTGCCTCTTCGGTTAATGAAATTTATTTGGCAAACAAAAGCATCTCCGGAAAAAAATTATTTGAAGCCGGAATGCAAGTGGGGAAAGATATTATGGGAACCATGTCAAACACTCTAATACTAGCGTATGTGGGAAGTTCATTTCCATTACTTATTCTTTTCGCAATAGATGACTTCAGTTTCATGCAGGTGATAAATTTTGATTTTATTGCTGCGGAAATCGTCCGATCAATATCGGGCAGTTTTGGTTTATTATTGGCAATTCCCATCACAGCACTTGCCAGTTCACTACTCCTCCGAAAACGAACCTAATTTTTCTTCAAGAGCAGTAATCCTTTCCGCTAAATCTTTATAAGGGTCGCGGATATCCAATATTGCAAAATATTCATCGGCAGCTTGAGAATACAGTTCATAATAATCCAGCGTTTGAGCTAGTTTATATCGATAAAACGGGTTGTTTCGCGATCGCTCAACCGCATTTCCAAATGATTCAAGTGCCGTCTCTTTCATCATTTCAGCCAGAGGCTCATCCCGATATGAAATCTCTTCAACCAATCGGGTATACGCAAGGCCTCTGTTCAAATGAACATGTGGAAGGTTGTCATTAATCAGCAAACTGATATTGTACTTTTCAATAGAATCGCGCAGGTAAGGCTCCTGCGTTCCTTCAGGCATGCTAATTCCCAACTTGAACAAGAAATCTCCATACTGTTCGTGGTAATGAGCCATTTTCGGCATAAACCAAACAGACATATCATAATGTTCAAAAACCTTCTCCATATTACGCTTTGCTAAATTCGACTGTGCTTGCTGATAATGATATTCGCCCGCCAACGAGAAGAAAGCAACCGTGCATCCGGCTATCACAAATAGAAACGCAATAATTGATACGATAATTCGCGACCATGCGGGCAGTGAAACTTTTATATTATCACTGTCTATCATGCTCATAGAAATAAGCAGCCCCATAAAAGTAAAAAATATGAATAATGTAGAAACAACACCAAAGCTAACCATAACTTGCGCCAGATATACAACCACTGCCATTGCAATAGAATATAAAACTATCTTGTCTTCCTTCTTTTTCATACGACGAAGCGCACGATATGCATGCGAAAATATAGCCCCAATCATTAATAAATATAAAAACAAACCAATAATTCCTTGTGTAGCGGCAATGGTAAGATATTCGTTATGTGCCGAATGCGGTGTAATCGTGTCTTGCATATCATCGGGAGTCCGATAATCAACTCTGCGATAACGATTATACACATCACGATATGTCGAAAGACCATGTCCCAAAAACGGCTTGTCCTTTATCATCTCGATTGTACTTAGCCACCAACTGACACGATCCGGCATATTCCCTTCTTGTATGTATGTCACAGTGGAAACGGAGCGCTCCACTATAGGCAATGAAGAAAATGAGTTTCTAAATAGCAAGCCACCAACAATAATAATTAATAATGCCGATATAATGATTTTTCCATACGTACGAATTTTTTTTCTGATATCTGTTGTGTACAAGACATAAACACCCCACAAAACAAGGGCGATCACAACAGCGGCGATACCTCCTCTGCTTGCCGTTAATACAAGCGCAAGCGACAACAAGCCCACGCCAATCCAACATACTATTTTCTTCCATGCAAAACGCGAAATATGCAACAACCCAAGCAATATAACAAGATTCATCCCTAAATACGCCGCAGTATGATTACTGTGACCAATAGTTCCAAACGCTCTTTCAAGCGGATCTTGCGTCCAGTAGAAAATATTTACAAACAAATCAAAATACTGCAGCACACCGTAAAGAGCAATAAGCAGCGCCGTTGCTATTGATACCGTTAACACATTTATAACTTTTCGCCGTGTGTTTACCTCGTTATAAACAATATACATCCATAACAAGAGATTGCTCAAAGTAATAAGCCCCACAAAACGTCCGTAAGTGCCAAGCAGACCTGTCCATACATTAACCGTAACAAGAGTATTTATCACTGAAATAATTCCATAAGCAATAACAAACCAAAAAACCGGCGACCATCGAAATTGCACTTTTTTATATAAAAGCAGCCTGAATCCCCACAAGAAAATTATCAATAAAGTAATAACCCGAAACACATATAATTTTGGTGTTGTAAACACCGACGCCACTTGTGGAAGAAACACCAAAGGAATTAAAAAAACCGACAGATAAATAAGCCATTCGATAACAGTTGATACACTGTTTGCTATTTTGTTTTTCATAATAGATATATTAATAAGCACCTTTCCCCGTAATAACCGCACCGATAGTTTTGAAAATAATTACCAGGTCCAGTAATAGAGATTGATTTTGTATATAATAAAAATCGTATTCTATGTTCTCATGAAGGGGCAGGTCTTTTCTACCCAAAATTTGCCATAATCCGGTCAATCCCGGTTTTACCTCAAGCCTCTTACGTTGCCATTTTGAATAATTTTTAACGATAAAAGGCATTTCCGGGCGAGGCCCCACCAGCGACATATCTCCTTTCAAAATATTGATTAATTGAGGTAACTCATCAAGGCTGGTTTTTCTTAAGAAAGAGCCAACCGTCGTAACCCTGTCGTCATCAGTATCGCGTGGTGCTTTAGCATATAAATCGGCGTCTTTTTTCATTGTTCGAAATTTATACATCATAAATGTCTTGCCATTTTTCCCAACGCGTTTTTGCTTTAAAACAGCCCTACCCGGAGAATTAATTCGTATGGCAATAACTATAAAAAGCCATAACGGCGATAAAAGAATAAGACCGAAAAGCGAAACCATAATATCGGTTATCCTCTTAACCAAACGATACCACCACAATCCTTTTTTCGGACGAATATCGATTGTCGGAATTCCTTCGATTTGATTTATATCTATTTTCCCGGCCAAAATTTCGTACAAACTGGAAACAAGTTTAAATTGAACATTAAGATCTTCACAATCAACCATGAGATCCAATGTTGCTTCGTATGACAATGTTGGATCGGCAACATAAATAACATCAATATTATGTAATTTACTGTGCCTAACCACATCGTTAATGCCGCCGAGCACAGGCACGCCAGCTTTGTTTTGATTTACTTTATCATCGATAAATCCCACAATACGGTATCCGAAATCATAATATTTCTCTATCTGTCCCGCTAATTTTCTTGCCGGCTTACCCGCACCTACAATTAAAATCGATGTAACGCCTTTCCCGCGTTTAATAAACCACAAACGAATCATACGCACCATGATTCGCCCCATGTTAAGGAAGGCAATGCCGGAAACAATAAAAATAATAACAAATCCGCGCGAATAATCGTACTTATACAAAAAAGAACCCGCCATCAAAAGTACCGCCGTCATTAAAATCGCCTTTGTAACGGTGTACAATTCGCTTACGCTGTTAATACGGATTTTCTGTTCATAAAGCCCGAAAAAATAAAAAACCACAACCATAATAAGAAATGAAACAGGCATCGCCGATATATAAACATCAATCGGCTGTATTCCCTCTCCAAAAGCATTTCGGATCGCATACGCACACAAAAAAGAAACCGAGAAAAATAACAAATCGGCAATAATCAGAGCTATAAAGGCGTAACGCTTTTGATTAATAAATCGGAGGAAGTTTTGCATAAATATATAAACTTTTTGATTTATAATAATCGTACCTACCGTTTGTTTTACGAATAAACCATCGCCGCATTTCAAGACGGGATACGCGCCGCCTTTTCATGATAATTCGTCGTTTTTTAAATGCTGCGGGAACTTGTTTTAAATAGGTAAAAAAACCACCAATCCAACCTTCCAGCAAAAAACTCTTTTTTATAAATCGCTTTTTAAAAATAATTAGAAGATCGTGCATAACGGTAAGAAAAAATTCATTTTTAATGGTCATCAGGCGTTCGTTTTTTATAAAAGCACGACGCTCACGTTTCATGTTTTCTTTAATAGTCGACTGTTTCATGGTGTCGGTACAATGATATGAAACCATAGCCGGCATGAAATACACTTTCCATCCAAAAAGATTCATCCGCCAGCATATATCGACATCTTCAAGGTATAAAAAGAAGTCCTCATCAAAATATTCATCATTAATGCGCACGTCTTCCAATACGCTTTTTCGGTACATGCAACAAATATTGCGCACACTGAAAATTTGCTCGCTTTTCTCAAACTGTCCATCATCACGAACACCGCGCGCACTCAATACTTCACGATTAACAACGGAAAAAACACCAACCGTATCAAAAATCGCCGTCTTACCGGATTGATTGAAATCATATCTATAAACTTTTCCGCACAAAGCACCGATTTTATTGTCATGCTCCATTTTTTTATAGGCTTTTTCCAAATAATCTTTCTCCAAAATCACATCCGGGTTCATAATCACAACATACTTGCCCGAAGCGTATTTCACCCCCTGATTCAAAGCAACCGCCATGCCGACATTTTTCATGTTGCGCACCGTACTTACCCATCGGTAACTTCGTTGGATTAGCGCTATACTTCCATCAAAAGACCCGTTATTAACAAAAATGACCTCAACTTTTTGAGGAGAATAAAATGTTTGATGCTGAATCGATTTAAAACAGGCATCAAGATATTTTTTTGATTTATGCCCTACGATAATGATTGATATCTCCGGGTAAGAATTTTCCATACGGCCATTATTAACTGGTGTCATCTTAACATAAACTAGATTTTGTTTCAGCAGTTTGCTACTATCTGCGTGCTTAGTAAACAACGCCGCATATGAGTAAACATTTTTTTACCTCTGAATCGGTCACCAGCGGTCATCCCGATAAGCTTGCGGATCAAATTTCCGACGCTATTTTGGATTCCATTTTAACGGACGATCCATACGGTCGCGTTGCCTGTGAAACATTGGTGACTACCGGTCTTATTTTTGTCGCGGGAGAAATTTCAACCGATTGCTATGTGGACATACCTTCAATAGCACGAAATGTTGCTAAAGATATCGGATATACGCGAGCAAAATACGGTTTCGATTACGAAACATGTTCAGTCATCACATCTATTCAAGAACAAAGTCCCGATATTGCTCTCGGCGTGAATAAAAAACATATTATTGACGAAAATCTCGGTGCCGGCGATCAGGGTATTATGTTCGGATACGCATGCAATGAAACTAAAGAATTAATGCCGCTTCCCATCTCGTTAGCGCATAAATTGGCCATGAGACTCGAAGAAGTACGAACAAAAAAGATAGTGCCATACCTGCGCCCGGACGGGAAAACGCAAGTTACGGTAGAATATGAAGATGATAAACCAAAACGTATCGATCAAATTGTTGTTTCGACACAACACAATCCCGATATTGAAAAAAAAGATATAGAGCGAGACATTAAAAAACATGTTATTGCGGATATTTGCGGTGATCTGGTCGATGACAAAACAACCTATTACATCAATCCAACAGGATTGTTTGTTATTGGGGGCCCCATGGGAGATACCGGGCTCACCGGACGAAAAGTAATCGTTGATACGTATGGTGGCTACGCGGCACACGGAGGTGGATGTTTTTCAGGCAAAGATCCGACAAAAGTTGATAGAAGCGCCAGTTATATGGCTCGATATATTGCAAAAAATATTGTTGCGGCAAAGCTTGCGGATAAATGTGAGATCCAGCTTTCGTATGCTATTGGCGTAACACACCCTTTGTCGTTAAAAGTACAATGTTTCGGTACGGAAAAAATCGATCGTAAAAAAATTGAAGAACTGGTATGGCTTAATTTCGACCTTACACCCGCGGGGATCATCAGCAGCTTAAATTTATTGCGACCAATATATCAAAAAACGGCAACATACGGGCATTTTGGACGTGAAGATAAAGACTTTACGTGGGAAAAAACCGACAAAGCCGCCATACTTTCAAAAGAAGCATTTAAACAATAGTACTATGACCGATACCGAAAAACTGGTTCAACAAGGAAAAAATAATATCGCGCTTGCACAAGAAAACATGGGGGCGTTAATGAAATTACATGAACGTTTTGAACGCGAAAAACCACTGAAGGGATTACGTATCGGTATGGCTCTGCATATAACAAAAGAAACCGCCAATCTGGTTAAAACGTTGATTGCCGGCGGCGCGGACGTGGCCGTAGCGGGATGCAATCCTCTTTCAACGCAAGATGATGTTGCCGAAGCTCTGCGCTCAGAAGGCATTAAAGCATACGGCTTTAAAGGAGAAAGTTCGGAAGAATACTACAATTTTTTAAATAAAGTACTGGATATAAAACCGCACATAACCATTGACGACGGCTGCGATTTGGTAACGGAAATTCACACTAAACGAACCGAGCTTCTCTCTGATATGATCGGCGGTTGCGAAGAAACAACGACCGGTATTGTCAGACTGCGTGCAATGGAAAAAGACGGGGCGCTCAAAACTCCGATCATTGCGGTAAACGACAACAAAACGAAACACTTGATGGATAATTATTACGGCACGGGGCAATCAACCATCGACGGCATTATACGGGCGACAAATATTTTATTCAGCGGAAAAACCGTTGTTGTGGCGGGCTACGGCAGTTGTGGAAAAGGATGTGCCATGAGGGCAAAAGGCCTTGGATCAAACGTTATTGTTACCGAAGTCGATCC
>CAZPFH010000030.1:9366-10712 GCA_964585825.1 uncultured Candidatus Peribacteria bacterium | reverse complement strand
TGCTCGTTTTGATGCAATACGATTTGGGACAAAACCTGAAAATACCGGTGAATCGTTGGAAGATTATTATTTTAACGCTCGCGGTGAAGGTTTCGGTGATGAAATAAAAAGACGTATTATGATGGGAACGTATGTTCTTTCTGCAGGATATTATGATGCATATTATAAAAAAGCACAGAAAGTTCGAACAGCAATTATCGAAGAATTTAATAATGTTTTTCAAGAAGTTGACGTTCTTATAGGACCTACTGTGCCTACACCTGCATTTAAGCTTGGAGAAAAACTTGATGATCCGCTTAAAATGTATCTGGTTGACTCCCTTACCGTTCCGATGAATATCGCCGGGTTACCCGCGCTTAATGTTCCGTGTGGGGCAACAAAACAAGGGCTGCCTATAGGAATGCAGATTATAGGACCGCAATTTAGCGAAGAGCGTCTTTTAAATATTGGAAATTTATACGAAACGCTCTAAAATTTGCTTTATAGTGTTTTTGCGAAATCCCATACCATCGTAAAGATGGTTCTTTGTGTATCCGCGATTTCTTTACTTTCAATAATCATTCCAATGAGACCTTCGTTAAACGAAATGATGGAAACTTTGTCGTCATAAATATTAATTTCGTTTGAAAAATCATATTTTTTGTGTGGAATCAGTCTGATATTGCGATAGTATTTTTTATTTTCCGCCTGCACCTGTAATCCCGCTTCATCAAGAGGGGAGACTCCTCGTAAATAAATCTTTTTCTTGGCTCTTTTTTGAACATAATCCTGATCATATGTTGGCCAGAACCGACGAATTTCTTCCGAATTTGAAAAGTTCAATATATCGGTTTTGCTTGATAAGGTGTCTTCGTAAATTGATTTTATTCCCTCAATTCCTTCAAAATATCGGACACGCGGATGAGGTGTTTCACCTTGAAGACGTTTTAAAAAAGGTAACGATTTTTGAAACGCATCAATTTTTCGTTTGCTGTTTTGAAATATAAGGTCAGGTTTTGTTGCATTATAAAATCTTGTTTTATGTTTTGTTACAAAGTTTAGAAAACCCTTATTAACAAGCTTTTCGGCAACATCATAGGTTGTAACTCGATTTATCTTTGCTCGTTTTGCAATTTTTGAAACCGTGGATGGTCCCAATTCCAAATTAGCCAAGTATACTTTTGCTTCTTTTTCAGTCAGACCGATATCTACGAGAGTGTCAATAACCATATTCGTCAAGATGAAATTGTTGTAGAAAGTTTCGACAGACACATTATACCGCCATTTGATTAAGCAAAAAAGAGCATATGTAAAAAAGCTTATTTTTGTTTATTTTCAATATATGATATAACATCACCCACAGTAAT
>CAZPFH010000030.1:6656-9356 GCA_964585825.1 uncultured Candidatus Peribacteria bacterium | reverse complement strand
TTATTTTAAAAGGTTTCTTTTTATTTCTGTATATTATTTCTACAGCATAAAACGCTGTACTGATTTACCATTGATTCTTTTGGCGCATCTTGTTTAAGTGATGAATGTGTAATCACTTAACCCCCTTTTCATGGCACCGGCATTGAAAGAACAGACGGCTCATGCAGCTTACACCCCTATTTCCAGAGTGAACCTTTCAAAGTTGCATCGGGAAGATCCGAAGCTTCTCAAAAAGAAAATCCTTGAGATTGTTAATGATCAGGAGGTTCGTTATATTAAATTGCAATTCACCGATGTTACCGGCATTATCAAGGCTGTAACTATTCCGGTTACCAAACTTGAAGATGCTATCGAGCACAATATTTGGTTTGACGGCTCTTCCATAGAAGGATTTACCAGAATATTTGAAAGCGATATGTACTTAAAATTGGATTTAAGTACGTTTTCCATTGTTCCATGGTCACGGGAGAGGGGTAATGTTACCGCACGATTTATTTGTGACGTTTATACTCCGGATGGAAAGCCGTTTGAAGGAGATCCGCGATATATTCTCAAACGTCAGATGAAGCGGGCACAGGAAATGGGCTATACCTTTTTTACCGGTCCGGAGCTTGAATTTTTTCTCTTTAAAAAAGAAGATGGAAAGATAAAGCCTCTGCCTCACGATACAGGAGGTTACTTTGATTTATCAACCGATCTGGCAGTGGAAATTCGAAAGGAAATTACCGATGCGTTGTTGGATTTCGGTATTGATGTTGAAATGTTACATCACGAAGTTGCGCAGGGGCAGCATGAAATTGATTTTAAATATGCGGACGCTTTAACATGTGCGGATAACGCCGCAACATTAAAGTTCACCGTAAAAGCTATAGCCCAGCAATACGGTTTGCATGCGACATTTATGCCCAAACCTATAGCGGGCATCAATGGTTCGGGCATGCATGTTAATCAGAGTTTTTTTAAAGAAGGGAAGAATGCGTTTTTTGATGATAATCATGAAGCAAAATTGTCGAACGTTGCATTACATTTTATTGCCGGTCAGCTTAAACATATTAATGCAATTACTGCGGTAACAAATCCAACCGTCAATTCATACAAGAGGTTGGTGGCGGGATATGAGGCTCCGGTTTATGTTGCATGGGGGCAAACAAACAGAAGTGCTCTTATTCGTATACCTCGCTATACAAAAGGAAGAGAATCGGCAACACGATGTGAGCTTCGCAGTCCGGATCCAAGCAGTAATCCGTATTTAACATTTGCTGTAATGCTTGCAGCCGGACTGGATGGTATCGAAAATAAATTAACACCGCCTGATCCGGTCAACGAAGATATTTTTCATCTTGATAATACGCGTGCAAAAGAATTAGACATTCAGGAATTACCGGATAACATGTGGGAAGCTATGAGGCATTTGGAAAAAAGCAATGTTATTAAAGAAGCACTTGGAGAACATACGCACCGGTCTCTTATTAACGCGAAAAAGGCGGAATGGTCTGACTATAAAGCCCATGTTTCGAAATGGGAAATCGATAGATACATAGAGCTTTATTAGAACACTAACGGTCGGTACATACGTTAACAACAAACTTTTCCAAGGCAAGCAGCATTTCCTTCTTATCGTCTGCAAGCATACGAATTTTACCCGTTTTCATACCGATATCAATCTGAAGCAACGCCTCATAAATCTCTCGAAGTTCATCAAAAGAGAATGTGGGGCTTTGTTTCATTGCAGTAGAAATAGTATAAGGATGTTCTTTCACTTTGCTGATAATTTGTTTTTTATCATTTCCGCGATCCATTAAATCTTTCACCTGAATTAAAATTCTAAAATGGCGCACGATCATAAATATAATTTTCATCATATCTTCACCGCTTTCCAAAAGTATATTTAAAGTTTTTAATGATCCTTTTGTATTTTGCTGTGCCAAATAATCGGTTAGTTTAAAAATAGATGTTGTTAAATTGGGATGAACCAGATTATCGATTACGTCTTTTGTTATCGGATTTTTTTGTCCGTATGTTGCTAATTTTTTAAGCTCATTATTTAAATTCCATAAATCCGATCCGGCTTTTTCTCCCAGATATTGAGCCATTGAAGGGGAGAGCTCCAGTCCCATTTTTTTCGCATGTTGCGCAATCCATTTAAAAAGTGCGGAACCCATTAGGGCTTTGAATTCTTCTGGATGTCCCACTTTATTTATTTTCTTATAAAGAGATAATCGCTTATCGGGCACTTCATATTCAATAAAAACAATAACGCAAAAATCCGGGATATCTCCTTCCAGTATATCGGCGATTTTCTTTTGCTCATCTTTGTTCCCTTTATTTAAAAAATCTTTTACAACAACAAGTCTTTTTTCGGCTAGAAACGGGGTAGACTGAATATCACTTCTGAAATCCTGGGCATTAAGTGTTTTCCCTTCAAGAATAGCAATATTTATATCGCCTCCGTGTTTTTTTTCAAACTGATTCCGCCAGAAAATCATTTTGTGGTGAGCGGAATAACTGTCTTCTCCAAAAAATAGGTAAATGGGCTTTTTTGTTGTCATGTCTGATTTTAAACCTAAAGGAAGCTCATTATAAATAAAAAGAGCCCTCATCGCAATGGATGAAGGCTCATGTTTAAATAAATTTTCTTTAGAAAGCGCTTTGACTTACATCAATCAGTTTGTTTAGAAGTGGTGGAGTATTTAGATATAC
>CAZPFH010000030.1:285-6646 GCA_964585825.1 uncultured Candidatus Peribacteria bacterium | reverse complement strand
CGAATCTTATAAGAATTGCACCTTCTTCTTTGGTAGGATCACCGGTTTTAACACGGTATTTAAGAATATGTTCGATATCTCCGTAAATTGAACCGTAATGAGTGAGTCTGTTTTCGGTGTTGTACTCAGCTTCGCCACATACAGTTTCGGCACCGCCCTCACAAACTTGTCCTCCACCTTCTTCTCCTTCTTGAACAAAGAAGATAGCATTCGTTTCACTTACACTCGGATCGATTACTATATTTCCTCCAATAACGATTACCGCCAAAGAAGGAACTTTTCGAGGATCGCTTAAGTCTGTAGGGTCTTCGAATGTAAGATTGCTATTAATGTAAACATCGTTATCAAGTACAACGATAGTTCTTGCTTTGTCGGCGAATGTTCCACCGAGAGTTAATGTTTCATTGTCTTTAATGTAAACTTCGTTGTTGCTTTCAGGCAAGTTTGAGCTTCCCTTAACAACAGGAGTTCCGTTTAAGTTTCTTGAATATCTGGCAAACAGTTGAACGTTTCGAGATAGGCTTTGAACGATTGCTTGTTGCGTAAGGTCTTCGGAAGTTAATTCAAGCTCACAAATCAAACTTGAGATACCTTTAATATCTGTTGCATCTTCACTGTTACAAAGTCGTTCGTTGTATTGCCTAAGAACTGATACATCTTCTCCACCTGTTCCAGAAAGGTCTCTGTCATCAGGCGGAGTCCCTTCAATTACCGGAGTATCAGACGTTCTGATCTCAGAACAAGAAAGAGTGTCAACTCCATAATCGAATGGATTTTCTAAAAATACATCACCACCTGCACGGATAATGATGAACGGACATGGAATTATTACTTCCGCGTCAGAATCTCCATCAAAATCAAGTTCGTCTTCGAACTCTGCAGTATTTGGATAGATTTCACCACATACTCCGGTTTCCCATAATGGGTGATCTGGATTGCTGCAATTCTCAGGATTCACTGTTGAACCTCTTATTTCTCCACGATATTCAACTCGTACTTCTTCACGGTCGGGAATGTTCATAATTTCTAAGCCGTTTTGCTCTCCGATGTTGCCCTCATAACAAAGCTCATCTTCTTCGTCATTTTCATCACATTCTTCAACTCGGTCTCCATCAACGTATACATCCATTGAACCTTCATCATAATAAATTCTTCCACCTTCCGGAGTATCTGAGTTGATTTCAGTTTCAGTGCCCGCTATATATCCTTGGATGTATTCATCAGTTCCAATTGTATCTGTAATTTCAACATCTATGTCTTCGTCTGCGAAGTGAGTGTAAGTGATTTCGTAATTAACATAGTCATCGCTAAAGTTAGCAATTGTTCTGTCTGAATATGCCGCCGCATCATTACTCTTAGCATTTTTATCAAATTCAGGAGGTTCTACTGTTCTTTCAAGTTCGTCCTCACAAACTTGTTCCCATCCGGGAACCCATACACGGATTCGATCTGCGTTTGCAACCATTTCTTCTGTGAGTATAAAGCAAAGGTCTTCATCAAGCGTGACTTCATCAGATTGAGCTCCATCTATTGAATATTCAAGCTCATCCCCCTCATAAAGCGGCCAGTTTGTCTCATCTACGCAAACTTCATTTCTTTGCCCTCTTTCAAATTCATCTCTATCTAGAGTGAAATATTCACAATCTTCTTTTTCACTGGTTAATTGATCTATACAATTATTATCTGGATCGTAAATGTTAGTAGCTCGTGCTACCAAAGTATCACCGGGGGTGAAGTTGTAATTATAATCATCAAGATTGATCGAATCGCCACTTTCAGTAACCGGTGACATACCGTCACCATCCGTACTGTCAACAAACCATTCGACATCGTAAGGAAGTCCGTCTGAATCAACAGTTACGTCATAAGTTGAATCACCTGAAGTAAATTCACTTTGATTAATATCAAGGTCTAAGCACATCTTGCCTTCCTCGCCTTTTGTTTTAAACGAATCTTTACATACATCTTCTGCGCCAACAACTCTAATGTCCATTAGCCCATTTTTTTCGGCAATAACGTTCATAGTGTCTGTAGCAAGAGCAACCGCACAATCATTCTCGTCTAAAACAGCATTTCCTGAATCAGGTAGAAATTGAATTTCATCTTGATTGTAACAATATCTGATAGTAGGAGTTACTCCGTTGTCTGTGTAGTCATCACCATTTGTATCTAAAAGTTCATCGATATTAATAGTAACAAATTCGTTTAAAGGAACAGGGCCGACATCTACTCCAGGAGGATCTGGAATTGTATTAAACACTTCGCAGGTGTTTTCTTCTTCCTCTTCAGGTAGAACAGTAAAATTGTCCCAACATTCTTGAATCCCATCCCCATTTTGATCAAGAGCCCAAACCTGAACCATATCAAGTGGCTCATTTGGTGCAGGTCCTCCATCCATTACTGTAGAAATTACTGTAGAAGTGTTGTTTATTTCCAAGTCTGATTGTCCAGTGTTGTTAAAAGTAATAGTGTCTCTTGTTGAAAGAACTCTGTAACCGCTAACAACATTTGGATCAGTATCAACTGTGAAAGCAAGGTTTTCATCTGTGAATCCGTTTTCATCAACTGTTAAACTTTGTTCGCTAGGATCTGTGATGTTTAGCGAGCGGCAAACGCCACTTTCTGATGGAGTAGCTTCAAATTCTACGTAAATCAAAATATAGTGAAGTTCCGATGAGTCGATTTTTCCACTTGGATTATCTTTATTACTCTTAACGGATACACCATTTGTTGTAATACTTTGAAGTTGACCTTCGTTAAATTGCCATGTTCCATCTTCTCTATCTATATATGCTTCAACAGGTTCTAATGTAAAAGGTACATTTCCGGCGGAAGAAAGTTCTACATTTGCCCAAATACGCTCTGGTTTTGTATTTTCTGCCCACAGTGTATAACGTGGCGTATATGTAGATCTTGGAGTCGAACTACTCCATCCGTTTAATTTTATCTGAGATCCTGTTGCAGGAAACTTGTCACCAACACCATTATTATGTATATATCCCCAGAATCCAATTCTTACAGGCTCGTTATCTGTAAAATTGATCGTATGACTTGTTCCTTCATCAAAATTGTAATTTGACCACGATTCCCATGGCGTTGGTAAAGGTAAACCATTTGAAGATTCTGCAAGTTGAGATTCAATATACATAAATTGCATTTCCTTATATGATCTTCCGGCTTTTATTGCGTCTTTATAATTATTAAATGATGCAAAATTTAAACCATCCGGATATTCGGAATGTGTAATTCCTTCGTTATGCCATCTTCGGCAGTCTTGCCCGTCACAATTATTTGATTCTGAAGATGCGTCCCATGCCGCAAATGAAATTGCAGAAGATAACATAAAAACGAGAGTCATAATTGAAACAACAATCGATTTTTTTGTTTTTGTATTTATTTTCATTGTTTATTTGTTAAGTTGTGAAATTAAATATTATAAAGAATTAAAACTTCCTGTTTCTCCCTGTGACTCTCTGTCTTCTTCTCTGTCCGGAGCCATTCCTACTTCTACCGACGTGCTTTCAAATTCTATATTCATAAAGCCTTCTGGATTGCTTAATGTCGACAGTTCTTCATCTAATTCAAAGTCAACTGGTCCGGGCTGAACGCTTTCAAAAGTTAATGTTGCAATCACTTCTGTATTTGAAGAAAAATATGTATCTCCGAGTTCAAACACATATTCATCATCAAGCTTTCTTAAAGTAACACCTTCCGAAGTTTGCGAGTCAGTTACCTTTAGTACATCTTCGGTAAATTTAACCCCAACTTCACCTGATATTGCATCTTTCTTATTAAGAAGTTTTACCTTGATAACAGGTTTATCAACAGTAAAATAAGCGGGTTTATCAGATTCAACTTTAAAAGTTGTGTTTTGTGATTGGATATAAAACCAACCAGCTGCTAAAACAACTATTGCAAGCATTGCAATTGCAAAAAATGTGTAAGCTGTTTTATTTGATTTTTTATTCATGAGATATAAATGTTATGAATGTAAATTTATAAATTAAATTGAATCACTTGATCCTTCAGAAATTGGAGAGCTTGCCCCAGATATAGAAGAACTTGCTGAAGATCCACCGGTGCTTTCCGGCACTTCTCCTTTTCCTGGAGTTCTATGCCTGTCCGGCACTTCTTGTTTTCCAGGTGTATGACGATCAGGCGGCTCTTCTTTAGGTGTTCCGGGTCTCCGCTTAAAAGTATGAGCCCATCCGGCTGTAGCACTTCCAGCCTTCGCCCGTTCGTTTGGAATAACGGAAATGTTTCGAGCTGTTTTTGCGCCATACCATCGTCCTCGTTTTTCACGTTTGATGGTGATGCCGATTCGTTGCCGTGTGGCGAGTGTTCCGTTACCACATTTAAGATATGGTCCTGAATACACTTCGGTTTGTTTTAAGTGGAAAATAAATTTGTTTTTAAATACATATGTTGGTTCAGCGTTTAATTGTGCTCTACGTATTCCCATAACCAGTGTCTTAAATTGGTCGAATGCTTGCGGATGTGTATTAATTGTTTCGGCAAGATTACCTTCTTTAAGTGCTTTATAAATTTGTACCATTCCTTTGTAATGTTTTTTTCCTAATACTTCGATCATAGGTGAGACACCCGTTTTTTCATCGTACATCGTGATGAGAAGGAGTGATAATTCCGATTGCAGAAATTGTTTTTTTCCTTCAACCGTTTCAAGATTTTTTGTACTCAGCGGTGACATAACCTGTAAAATAAGTCGTGCCGCAGCTCGTTCACGAGGGTTGGGAGAATTAATGTTTAGTTTTGTTGCCCCAACCAGCTTAAAGATATCCTGAAATCGTTTTGGCATTTGCATACCATACGAAGTTCCAAATGCTTCATTACCCGATTTAGTTGTATATGAAGCAAACTTCAATCCTTCTGTAAGCGGCAATTGTTTTCGTTTTAAAAATGCCCTGAGTTGCTTTACGTTTTGCGGCATGGTTAGCATAAGGTAATTGGCAATTGATTCCGGCGTGATTGACGGATCTATTTGCTTGATTGCATCCCATTTTGTCGGATACTTTTCCGCAAAGTTCTTCACATACTGTTTCATATATGCTTTAAAGAGACTGTTTCGTTTTTCAAGTCTACGATTTACAACCTCATCACTTGAGCTCATTAGAGCTACAAATGATTCGTTAAGCAAGTATGTATAAAGAAGATTCAACTCTTGTTCGTTTAATGACAGATTTGCATTGCCAAGTTCATTTTTTGCAAAATCTTTAAACTCGGCTTTCATTCCTTTAAATACATCGGCTTTCCATTTTGCTTCAGATTCCGGGGTGGTCATTTGTGTCGCCATGTCTTTAAAGTCTTTCTTGAAGAGATTCGCCATCTTTTCTGCAAATTGTCCCAGTTTAAGTTGATTGAATCTTGTAGGTTCTTGTTCTTTATAACCTACGGTTTCGGACATTTGAGTGGTTAGTTTATTACCTTCCCGAACACGGTTTTCAAAATTTTGTTCTTTAAATGTTTCGTATGTTGCTTTCCGTTTTTTATATTGTTCAAGCGTCATAGTGTTACTTTGCTTTTCACTTATACCCGTTCGTGCTTCTCCACGAACCATGGTGTACCTTTCGTTTTCATACTTATATATATAGCGCGGAGAATCTTCTCTGATTTCGATATTGCTTCTATCGATTTCATCTTTAAAAGTTATCACTTCAAGATTATCCGCTCCTCGGCGTTCAAAAGGATATCTATAGGTAGTTCGGGTAACATATAATCGTTTTGCTTCACTTGCTGCGAGTAAAATACGATTATTAGCTTTATCTAGAACAATACCTTTACTTTCAAGTTTCGGGTCAATAAGCATTTCCACGTTACTTCCTTGTGTTTGTAATGGAGTAACGGCAAGTAATGTTTGATTTGGATTTTTCGGATCCTTTACTCGCTCAACATGCATATCCAAATTGCCTAACATTTTTTTGACCGATTCAAAACTGCCTCTTCCCGATATTCGTGCCTCTTGATCTTTTTCTTTAACAACAATACTTTTTTTGAGTTCGCTTTTGCTGTTTGGACGAGCCACATGACCGTGACCAACCTGCGAATCAAAGTACACAATACCGGTTTGCGCTTTCAGCGTATATGAAGATACAACGTTTTTTCCGCTTTTGCCTTCTTTTAACAATTGTTTTTTCAGTGCTTCTTGTGCGACCTGGCTTTGAACATATTCGGAATATTTAGGATGTTCATGACGAATTACATAGTTAACTTTTGTTCCCGGAATAGTGAATGTAACATACGCTCCAACACTTATTCCTTGTTGCATGGCGTTTTTGCTTGCACCCGCGAACACTCCGACACCAAAACCTGTTACCGCAGGTATTTCAACACCTCTGCGTGCCGC
>CAZPFH010000030.1:0-275 GCA_964585825.1 uncultured Candidatus Peribacteria bacterium | reverse complement strand
AGTTCGTGCATTTTCATAAATATCTACAATAACCGCATTTGGTAATCCTTGGGGATTTTTCGGATTCTTAAATTTATATTTTATTGCTTTCATGTAATCGCCGAACGTCGGATTTTGCAGAATAAGTTCAGCTGCTTTGTCGAGATTTCCTTGTGTTATCAATGAGTCAATTTTCTTTGTTCCTTTTTCATTTAATGTCTTTTTTTCTCTTAATCTGTCAGCGCGAAGTTTGTTCCATTTTGCTCCAATAGCACCACCAATACCTGCTGATGCGC
>CAZPFH010000029.1:7642-10719 GCA_964585825.1 uncultured Candidatus Peribacteria bacterium | reverse complement strand
ATTAACCTTTACCGATAAGCCGCTTGTTGACGGGCATCATACTGTTCATGCTCGCATACGATATCGTTTCCCGCCTCAAAAAGCCAATATTGAGAAAAAAGGAAGCGTATTGAAGATCATATTTGCCAGCCCGCAGCGTGCCATTACTCCGGGGCAATCGGTGGTTTTTTATGATAAAAAGCGTGTTATCGGTGGTGGTATTATAAATGAAGTGGTATACACGAAAGAGTGATTCTGGTATAATTATACGACTAACCATTTATTTTTCGGTCTATGAATAGCGAAGAAGACAATAAGCTATATACGATTCATATTGATCATGAGAACAAGCACAAATCAAAAGGGAAAATGGTGCTTTCGGAGGATGATCTACGTAAAGAGGAAAAAAACAAAAAAGACTCGCGTATGGGGGAAAAGATATGGGGCATGCTGAGATTCCTTTCCAGTTCGGCAATTATTTTTATTGTGATCTTTTTTGCTATGAATTGGAATGCGTACAGCACTATTATTATGAACAAATTCGATTTTTTAAAGCCGGCCGCGGAAAATCAAGTGGATGAGCAATTCCCAAATGAAGAGAAACTTCCAACCAATGAAGATCAGCAGGAACTTATGGATTTGAGTAAAGACCCCGAAGTGCAAAAAACACAAATTCCACAGCTCGCACTAAATATCGCACCGCCCGATGCTCGTATTATTATTCCTCGAATTGGCAAAAATGTCCCTGTTGTTACGGTTAGTTCCGAAGCGCTGTTAAATCGCGATTGGGTTCGTTTGGAACAAGAGATACAAGAGGCTCTGCAAGATGGAGTTGTACATTATCCAAGTACTGCATTTCCCGATGAAGAGGGGAACACGGTGCTTACCGGGCATAGTTCATACTTTCCTTGGGATCCGGGGCGATTCAAAGATGTGTTTGCACTGCTTCACGATGTTCAAATAGGTGATAAAATTTATATGTATTACAATCAAAAGCGGTATGAATACGAGGTTTTTGAAACGAAAGTGGTATTGCCAAATCAGGTTGAAGTGCTTACGCAAGATGGTGAAGATAAATTAACACTCATAACATGTACCCCGGTGGGGACAAATTTAAAACGGTTGGTAGTTATTGCCAAACCGAAATAAATTTATTGTCGATGAATACCTAAAGATTTTGAAGTTTTTTGAGTAGTTTTTCTTCTGTTGAAGATTCTTGATCTTCATGCGCCTTTTCTTTTTCTTCCAATGCTTCGCGTTGTTGTTTTGCTTCAAAAGCTTGCCATTCCTGAAGATGTTTTTCATTTATTTTAGCCAGTTCTGCTTCATATTCTTGATCAAGTTTTTCGAGTTGTTGTTTTTCGGTTACCAGAATATTTTTGAATTTTGCCACTTGATCTTCCGTCATAATAGGTAAGATTTGGAACCAATATTCGCGCTCTTCATCATCCATCGACTCGGTATTGATGATAAGTGGAATAAGATTCGGATAATTATCTTTGACAGCTTGAGGGATATGAAATTTATCTTCTTGATTTTTTGATGTCTTTTTATTTGTTTGCGAAGATCCCCCTCCGGTTGCTGTACTCGAATCACTTTTTTTAGATCCCAGCAGTTCGTCTTCCAACGCTAAAATATCGTCACCGAGGGCGGCTTGACTTTCTTCTTCTTGAATCTCAGAGAGATCTATAATTGGGTTGTTATCATCTGCCATAAAATATATTGGTTAATTGTTATATTATACTGAAAAACAAGCCTATGTGTCAACTTTGTATGAAGGTTGTTTTTTCTTTTCAACCTTGACCGGTCCATTTGCTTTATTCCCGGGCAAATGAAATGCCATCAGACACATGTTTTTATATTTGGTTGTTGTTTGTTTATTACCGTCTGAGTCAATTGTTTCTATAGTTAACTTGTATGAGCCTATTTTTTTAACAAATCCGGCTGTAATAATGCCGTTAATTGGATTGCGAAAAAAGACTATGTCATCAGTGTAAAATTGTTCCGGTTTTTCGGTAAATCCTTTTACAATTTCTTTTTTCCCTTTTGCAAATTGAAAAGAGTGCATTAGCTGGAACATCAAATGCCGAATATCGAGTTTTTTATGCGGATGTAATTGTTCCGCTGTCGGGATAGGTATTTTAAGGCAACGATAGAGGTAAGCAACAAGCTGTTCATCTTTTTCTGGCTTTAATATATCGGTTTTTTTTGTTTCCGGATTCTCGACCGGTGGAACTTTATATTGATTTGATTTTTCAGTTATTTTTCTTATATCTTCAGGAGATTGTGCGGCAAAAATATTACCAACTTTGTCGCTTAAACCATCAAATGTGGAAAGAAACTCCCCAAACGTTTTAAATAATTTTTTCATAAGACTGCCAAAATCGCCTCCGAGCATTTCTCCCAATTTGCCTTTTGTTTTTTCTTTTACCTCTTCTTTGCCTTTTTCTAGTTTTTCTTGTGCTTTTTCTTTTGCACGGTCTTCTGACTGCTCCGCTGATGGGGCGGGGGCGTTTTCCGGCGCTTGTCGTGGCCTTGAAGGAGGACTTTTTCGTTGATTTGATCTTCCCATAATACTTAAATTATATATACGTCACCACATTGCTTTTCAATTCGTTCTTTTACGGCTCGTATACGTTGAATTAAATTTTTTATTTGAAAACTTTGAGTTTCCCCCATGTCATATAGTTTTTTCATTTGCCGAAGATCATTGAGCAAGGTTACGGCGTTCATATCGGCGATTCCTTGTGATTTCTCATCCAAAGTCGTGTATATATCGTCTTTCATCAGGGTATGTGGTGTATGTAAGTCTAAAGAACCATTCTCTATCATACCTATTACCGCTTTTAAATATTGTTCGTCTGTTGCTCCAACACCGGTCGGATCAGCCTGAGGTTTGTTAATCATTTCTTGAACATTATGATCAACTCCTTCGTTTATGAGGTGTTGATCAATAAGTTTTTTATTTTTTTCTGAAACTTTAGGTTCGTTCATGAGATTTATTTAGGTATAATGATTTAATTATTGAGCTAGTTGGGGGAATAATAAATAAAAATAAAACTACTGGACTTTATAATATGGAATATGGGCCAGAAAAG
>CAZPFH010000029.1:0-7632 GCA_964585825.1 uncultured Candidatus Peribacteria bacterium | reverse complement strand
TATAGTATAGCAAAAAAATGGATATAAATGAAGCAAAAGAACGTATTGACAAGTTACGAAAGGAGATAACGAAACGTAATTACGAATATTTTGTGCTTGATCAATCAAATGTTTCGGAAGCAGTGCGCGACTCTTTAAAGCGCGAATTGATCGAGCTTGAGAATCAATTTCCTTCATTAGTAACAAAAAATTCTCCTTCCAGGCGGGTAGGGAGCGCTTTATCGGGAAAGTTTAATAAAGTTCGTCATATAACGCCAAAAAAAAGTCTGCAAGATGCTTTTTCAAGCGACGAAGTGCGTGAATGGGCGAAAAGAGTTGAAAAGCTTGTGCCCGGAGAGCATGTTGATTTCGTTTGTGAATTGAAAATTGATGGATTAAATATATCCGTTCATTATAAAAATGGCGTGTTTCAGCGAGCGCTAACGCGCGGGAATGGCGTAGAAGGTGAAGATGTTTCACACACGGTACGTACAATTGAAAGTATACCTCTAACATTAAATGAGAAAGTTGACGTGGAAGTTTCCGGAGAAGTGTTTTTGCCAAAAAAGAGTTTCGAGCGAATTAATAAAGAGCATAAGCAAAAAGGAGAAGACGGCTTTGCAAACCCGCGAAATGCCGCAGCGGGGACTATCAGGCAACTTGATCCGCAAATAGCGGCTTCTCGTAATCTTGACGCGTTTTTCTATGAATTAGGTCACCATTCCTTTAAAAATGAGCCAAAAACACAACACGAAGTATTGGAAAGATTTAAACAAATAGGATTAAAAATAAACCCCGATCATAAACAATGTTCTTCAATTGAGGATGTTATACGTTTTTGTAAAAGTTGGCACGATAAAAAAGATACAATGCCTTATGAAGTTGATGGTATTGTTATTAAAGTCGATGATAGGCAAAAGCAAAAGAAAATGGGATTTACAGCCAAGTATCCCAGAGGCATGATAGCTTATAAATTTCCGGCGGAACAGGCTATGACGGTTGTTGAAGATATTCAAGTTCAGGTAGGGAGAACCGGAGCGTTAACTCCTGTTGCTCATTTAAAGCCTGTGTTGGTTGACGGTTCGACCGTATCGCGGGCGACACTTCATAATGAAGATGAAATTAAGCGTAAAGATGTAAGAATAGGTGATAGTGTCGTTATTCAGAAAGCGGGGGATATTATTCCGGAAGTTGTTGAAGTTTTGAAAGATATGAGAACCGGTAAAGAGAAAAAATTTGATTTTCCGGATCATTGTCCAGTGTGCGGACAGCCGGTAACGCGCAAAGAGGATGAAGCGGCATATCGATGTACGAATAAAGATTGTTTTGCCAAGAAGCGACGACGTTTTTATCATTTCGTTTCAAAAGCTGCTCTGAATATAGATGGATTGGGTAAAAAAGTTATTAATGAATTGGTGGATATTGGTTTGGTACAGGATCCTGCGGATATTTTTGCTCTCAAGCAGACTGATTTATTTAATCTGCCTCTTTTTCAGGAGAAAAGAGCCAAGAAAGTATATGATGCTATTCAGCAAAGAAAACATTGTGAATTATACCGATTTTTGTATGGATTGGGGATTCGATATGTTGGTGAAAAAGCTAGTCGTGATGTGGCTCGATACATAACTCGCCATCTGAAACGAGTTGCAAAAAAACCAACGATTGATCGTCGAACAGCACAAAAGCAAACAAGTCTTTTTGATGACGGGGAAAAGTCGAAAACCACAATAGAAAGCGCCTTTACTACGCTTGATGTGCTGGCTACATTGGACGCTCTTGAAAAAGAAGATATACGTAATCTTGAAGGGATAGGAGATACGGTGGCCGATAGTTTTGTTGAGTGGTTTGAAAACAAGCAGAACCGCAAATTGATGAAAAAATTTCATACAGTGGGAGTTGTTTTATATGTACAAAAACGCAAAACAAATCCGGCAATCGAAGGAAAAGGATTTGTATTAACCGGAACTCTAAAAACAATGAGTCGTCAACATGCCAAGTCGTTGATTGTTCAAGCGGGAGGCCATGTTCATAGCTCTGTAAGCGGAAAAACGGATTTTCTTGTGATTGGAGAAAATCCCGGAAGCAAATATAAAAAAGCTCAAGAAAAAAAAGTTGCAATTATTGATGAAAACCAGTTTACGGAAATGGTTAATCCTCAATAAGTTCACCGCCAAACATATCGACGGCATCTTGTGCTGTTATACTTGGTTCAGAGTTATCTTTTTCATTGCTTGACACTTCTTTGTCTTTATTTGCATTTGTCTCCGACAGAGAAGATTGTTGCGTTGAAAGATCTACTTTTCTGAGCTGGAATTCAACTTTGGCTGTTTCGTTAAATACGGTAGCTATGCCTTTTTCAACCTCTATCTTTATTTCATTCGTATCAACTGTTTCTTTATGGAAAGAGGAAGTAAATTCAATGGTAATAACATTATTTTCCACTTTTACGGGACGCCCTTCTTTAAAACTCATGCGGGCAAACGGTGTTTTTATAAGTTCTACAATGCGTGTCCAGTTTTCTTTTACATAACTGATAGTGAGTGGTAATTTTTTTGTTGGATTATCTCTGTCTTGTTCCGAAATATTTGCTTTAATTGATTGATGAGGTCGCGAAGTATCTACTTGAGGTTTTACGGCAGCTTGTTCTTGCTTCTCTGTTTTTGAATCAACGGTCGGCATAGGGGTTGGAGCCGGCAACGGAGAAGTAGTTTCTTCTTTATGAGTCGCAGGAGCTTCATCTTTTTGTTGTTGGCCGGAAGTGAGCGTCACGCACTGTATGGCTGCCATTTCAAGGGGTAGCTGAGGGATGGTTGTTGTCTTAAGTCTGTCGTATGCTTCTTGAAAAATATTGATAACGCTTAAAACATAAGTTGTTGTTTTTGTATCATTTTGCTCGGTCGCAGTGATCATTTTTTGTCGTAAAAATTCCAAAAAATCTTTGGTAAATTGAATCAAATCAAGCCCCTGAGAATATAATTGTTCAATTTCCGTTAGAGCGCTCTTGGTATCTTGTATTTTGATATGTTTATAAAATGATTCAAGTGCCGATTGTCCACTGATACCCAAAACTTCTCTTACACGTTCAAATGTTAATTTGTTGCCTGTTGTTAATTGTTCAAGAAGGCCGATGGCGTCACGCAATCCGCCTTCCGCAGTGTGCGCTATTGCGTCTACGGCAGCTTGTTCCGCTTCTATTTCTTCCATTTGAGCTATATATAGTAGTCGTGTTGCAATAGCTTTTTTGGTTATTCGTTTAAAATCAAATCGTTGACAACGCGAGATGATAGTTTCGGGAACTTTATGTGCTTCTGTTGTAGCTAAAACAAAAAAGACGTGTGCTGGTGGTTCTTCAAGTGTTTTAAGAAGAGCGTTAAATGCTTCTTTTGTAAGCATATGCACTTCATCAATGATATAAATTTTATTTTTTGCACTGGTAGGAGCAAAATTGATTTTATCTTTTAAATCGCGTATTTCGTCAATGCCGCGATTTGACGCAGCATCAATTTCTATTAAATCTATAAGGTTTGATTCACGAATAGAAACACACATTTCGCAAGTATCACAGGGCTCACCTTCTTCGCTTGGATTCAAACAATTTAGTGCTTTTGCCAATAAGCGTGCTGTTGATGTTTTACCTGTTCCACGAGGTCCGCAAAAAAGATATGCGTGCGCGGTATGACCGCTTTTTAACGCATTAAGCATGGTTGTTCGTATATGATCTTGTCCAACAAGATTTTGAAAATTTTGCGGCCGATATTTTCGATAAAGTGAAACGTCTGCCATGAACTGATTGTTGATTAATCCGGGGAATTAAAGCTAGCAGAAAAGGGGAGTCCGAGCAAGAGGTAGTTAAACACTTTTCCTTATTTTAAAGCGCTTTAATAGAGTTAAATATCAAGTTGACGTATGCGCTTTGCAAAACGTTGAGTTGAATCAGAAAGGATTTGACTTTCAGTATATTCATTTTTGTTTGCTTCCGACTCCAGAAGCATCGTATGCATGCGCTGTATGTTTTCTGTAATATGAGAGGGATCACTTGTAAATGAAAGTATATCGCTGTCAATTGCAACCCCCATTGATTCAAGTACAAAAGGAATAGAGTTGTGACCTAAATTTTTTTCCAAGTTAATAAGCGGACTTGTAACGGCGTGCATCGGGATAGCTCTATGTTCATGTTTTTGAAAACTGTCCGCAATATCAATCAAGCATCGTAAAACGGTTTTTTTACCATTAAAATCCAAGGATGAGAAAAAAATATCCCACCTATTATTGCGTGTTTCGACTGTTTCTTTTGAGCGCATTTCAGAATGTTTAAAAATCAATCAACCTAAGATATTATACTCATATTTAGACTTGTGTCAATTATCGAGTGTTTTATGTGTTGATTTTTTTGCGTAATTCTTTGATAAATCGATCTTTGCTAAAGAGATTTGCTTGCTCGGTCATTTTTTTCATTTGATATTTTTTTTCGTTAATCAATAAACGAGCAAGGCCTTGTTCCATTGATTGTACTGTTGGTTGTGAGAAAAACTCCCCGGTAACGCCGGAAACAACTGTTTCGGTTACTCCACCTTTCCCATAAGCCAGTACCGGTGTTCCGGAGGCCATTGCTTCAACCGGAGTGATGCCAAAATCTTCTTCTCCCGGGAATATAAAAGCGCGAGCATTACGATAATATTCAGCTATTTCTTTATCACTCTTAAAACCGAGAAAGTGTATATTTGGAGCCGCGATACTTTGCAAGTAATTACGCTGAGGCCCGTCACCGATAATAACTAATTCTTTACCAAGTTTATTGAAGAGATTAACGGCAAGCTCAATTTTTTTATAAGGTGTAATTGTTGAAACTATAAGAAAAAAGTTTTCCTTTTTCTTGCGGGGATTAAAACGTTCTATTGAAACCGGAGGATAGATTATATCGGCGTCTTTTCTGTAATATTTCTTAATTCTGCGCTGAACTGTCTTTGAATTGGCAATGTATTGGTCGGGACGATCGCCAGCAATTTGGTCCCACATACGAATTTTATTGAGAAGTAGTCTTGCAGCTGTTTTTTTTACTTTCCCCATACGGTTTTCTTTCAAATATTCATGCGTCCAATCCCATGCATAACGCATAGGAGAATGGCAATAACAATAATGTTTTGTGTTCGTATTGGTTATAATGCCGTGAGCAAAAGCCGAACTTGAACTTAAAACAATGTCATATGAGCTGAAATCCATTGCTTCCACAGCTTTTGGCATGGAAGGAAGCAGGTACCGTTGCTTGCTTCGCAGCCATCGTGGAAGTCGTTGCAATGATGAAAATCGCATGCGGTCTTTTGGAAAAATCTCTCCCACCTTCTGTTCATCGTAAAGCAATGTGTAAATAGGAGCTTCCGGATACATATCAGCGAGCACTTTTAATACACGTTCCGCCCCGCCGAGCTTAATTAAAAAATCATGCACAAGTGCTATTTTTAGCTTCTTCCGGCTCATATTATTTATTGAAATGGTCAAGGAGTTTCTTAAGAGGGTAGGTGTTAAGTACGTCATCTTTCTCGAGCCATCCTCTGCGTGCTATATATATACCATATTCCATATACACATGTTGAGAGCTGTGATGAGAATCTGTATTTATAACAATTTTTGCACCTTTTTCTTTTGCTTGTCTAAGATATTTGTCGGTTAAATCAAGCCGTGCCGGTTGAGAATTGAGTTCCAGAGCGGTGTTATAAGTTACTGCCGCATCAATAATTGCATCCATATCAAGATCATAAGGATCTCGTTTATTAAGCAGTCGTCCGGTTGGATGGCCGATAAATTTTATATACGGATTTTTCATTGCTTTAATAATTCGCTTGGTCATTTCTTTTTGCGACATCGAGAATCGTGAATGCACCGAAGCTGGAAAAACATCCATTTGTGCAAGTATTTCATCCGGAAAATCAAGGCTGCCGTCAGGAAGTATGTCAACTTCAGACCCTTTAAGAACTGTAAAATTTTTATCGGTATACCTTTTATTAATTTCATCAATATTTTTAAATTGCTTGAGCAATCGATCAACATCCAATCCGGTGGCAATACGTGAAGATTGAGAGTGATCTGTAATGGATATATATTTATAACCAGCAGCATAGGCTTCTTCAACAACTTTCTCGAGCGGTTGTGATCCGTCCGATGCATTGGTATGCATGTGTAGATCTCCCTTTATATCATCCAGCGTTATTGAATCGGGCAGAGAATTGTTTTCGGCAGCTTTTATTTCCCCATCATTTTTTCGTAATTCCGGTATTATGTACGGAAGCCCCACTGCTTTAAAAACATCTTCCTCGGTTTTACCGGCAATATATTTTTTTCCTTTGAAAACACCGTACTCGTTTACTTTTAGTCCATCTTTTTTTGCACGATTTCGAATAGCGATATTATGCGCCTTTGAACCCGTAAAATAATGTAACGCCGCGCCAAAACTTTTTTGTTCAACAACGCGAAGATCCACTTGAATGCCACTGCTAAGCACAATACTTGATTTTGTAGGTCCGTGAGCAAGAATTTCCTCGGTTGCCGGGTAGGCGATAAAGTGATCCATAATATTTTTCGGGTCGGCATTTTTCTTGATGCTTGCAAGAATATCTATATCACCGATTGTTTCTTTTCGACGGCGTAAAGAACCGGCATATCGACAGGTATGCACATGTTTGTTTTCACGAATGTAGGTAATAATTTGACGAGCCTCCCCGAGCGCAAGAGGCATGAGCGTTCTTTCAGAATATCGCTTAAGATCCTGAATAGATTGTATTATAGCCTTTTCTGTTTTTTCTCCCATTCCGGGCAATGTGCGGAGCTCTCCTTCTCTGGCGCTTTCCTCCAATGTTTTTATATCTTTGATTCCCAGGTTTGAATATATAAGCTTCACCTTTTTCGGGCCTATGCCGCGTAACTTTAACATATCCAGTAATCCCGGATGAAAGTGAGCGAGAAGTTCTTTATGCAGAGTACAATCTCCGGTTTTAATTATTTCTTCAATCATGGAAAAAAGATCTTTGCCTATACCGCGAATGGCAAGAATTTTTTTTGGATTTTTGTGGTAGACCGTTTCAATATCCGTTGCAAGATTTCGTATTATTTGAGCGGCACGATGGTAAGAGCGTACCCGAAAAGTGTTCTCGTTTTGTATTTCGAGAATATCGCCAATTTCCTGAAATGTATCAGCGATTTTATTGTTTATCATACGGTAAGATTACCGTTATGAAAGCAGGACTTCAATTGTTTTTTTAATGGCTTTATTCCAATTGAATTTTGAAAGTACCGTTTTTTGCATTGCTACAGTTGTTTCTTTTAGCGCAGGGTTTTTTATTAACTGCTCAAGTCCTTTTTTGATTGAGTTTACCTTGTGAGCGTCAACATAAATGGCTCCATTCCCTGCGACTTCCGGGATAGATGCTTCTTCGGAAGTTATAACGGGTTTGTGATAAGCATATGCTTCCAGAATAGGGAATCCGAATCCTTCGTATAAAGAAGGAAATACAAAAGCACTGCAATATTTTAATAAGACATGTTTTTCATTTTCCGTAACATAACCGGGCATAAGAATGTGTTCAAACGCTTTGTCACGCATTGCTTTTTTGAGAATATCGTTAAAACCGTGTCCACGTTTGCCCGCCAATAATAGTTTCC
>CAZPFH010000028.1:0-10983 GCA_964585825.1 uncultured Candidatus Peribacteria bacterium | reverse complement strand
AGACAAAAAAGAAAGAAAAGAAAGAAAAGAAAGAAAAGAAAGAAAAGAAAGAAAAGAAAGAAGAGGTGCCTGACAGTAATGAATCAGCACAAAAAAAAACCGAACAAGAAACTGAAAAAGCGAAACAAAAAGGAAATGAAAAAATAAAGGAAAAAAAAGAACAAAAGGAGAAGAAAAAGCCTGTGGTTCTTAGTATATGCGGTCGGAAAATTACACGAATTGAAGAAAAAGAAGGAGTATATGTTTTTAAAGAGCAAGGGAAAAATGAACCTATCGCTAATCTTTCCGTATGGGTTAAAGAAAAAATGAAAGATCCAAAGGTGCAGGCAACAATTGATACGCATCTTGCTTCTTATCAACGTTATTTCAAAAAACTTGAAGCAGGTAAAAGAAAAAAGTTGATTCGAAAACTAAATGAGGCATCTTTTAGCAAGATTGAATATGGAAAAATAGATGTTTACGGAAAAGAGGTTGAAAATCCTACACAAAAAGCGGCCTATATGGCATCTATTGTAGGAAGTGTTGCTGATGATGGAAAAACATTATCCATACAGCAGGAGGCTCTTAAAAAAATAGATCATAAGCGCTACCTTGATTATCAACATGTCCTTCCTCCTCAAGTTAGAACAATTATTATAAAAAGGGGAGACAAGGAGTTTGTTTGCAGTAGAAAGATAGAAGTCCCGGAAAAAGGGGGGCGAGTTTCGTATACGGATATTACAACCGGAAAGCGAGTATATTTGCGCTCAAGCGATAATGTGCAGATTGTCGGAACGGTGGCCGTGGAAAGCCAAGAGTATAAAAGAGCTATTAAAGCGGAGCAAACTTATGCCAGAATACGTGCACAACGAGGAAAAACCTGGGAAAAAGATTCCAACAAGGTTGTTGATCTAACAGCTTCCAAGAAAACTTCTAAAACAGCTTCCAAAAGAGGATTATCTTCCTCTGGTTCTTTGGGGGGCGGATATGAAGCATCTGATAGCTCGCCATCTGCTCCGGCTTCAAATGAACCTGCGCCACCATTAGAAAAAAATACTAGAGAAATGATAGGTTCATTACCTTCTTTGATTGAAAATCCTGAGGAAATGAAGAAGCATTGCTCGCAAGAAACTTTTAATCTTCCCGGAAATCATTTATTTGGTAGCATGTTAAGGCCTGATCCGAAAAAATATCCAAATCTGAAAAAGAAAAAACCAAAATTAATACTCTATTTTGCAGGAAGGGGACATTATAAGGCGATTAAAGAATGGCACAAAAAACACGGTTCCGAAAAAAAACCGCCACCAAGCGTACTTGCCAAGGCGGCACGTGAAGATTTTTTAAGCGGAAAGAAAAGAATTTTTTCAATGTTGAAAGAACAATGGGCAAAAGGGGAGAATGTTCACTTTGCCCTTGTTTCGCATATGAGGTCATACTTGCATCCTACGGATAATGGTGCGGCAAAGTATTGGTATCGAGAATTTAACGGTAAAAAGTCAGCTACAAGTGTTCTACAAAATGTTGTGGATAGATATAAAAAAGCCTCGGGCGCACAAGAAGTAAAAGATATTATGTTGGCCGGGCACAGCATGGGAGGTAAAGCCTTAGCGGGATTGTCTCGCTTGGAAGAGAAAGGAGAGCTTCCATACAAATTATCATATTTTTCTTCTGATGCTACATATTGGAATTTGCAATTGGATCACATAAAAAAGAATAAAGATGCTGCATTGTTTATTTCATATCGTCCGAATACAAAAACGGAAAAAATAGCACGTTCTATTATTGCCAAATTAGAACTAAAACCGACAAAGCAGGGGAAAGAAACCGTTTTTAGAAATGATACATATCCAAATGTAACCGTTGTGGCAAGCAGCGTTTCGCATGCCCAGCATCCCGGTTATTACTTAAAACCGGCTTGGGAGCTTTCACAGCGGACCCAAACCGGTAAAACGTCAGTAGCGTAAGCAGCGTAAGAAAAATTTATTATTCTTCTTCTTTGGCATCTTCTTTTTCTTCAGCAGGTTTTTCGCTTAATGCCTTTATAGAAAGGCCGATACGGTGTTCTTCCGGATCAACGCTAATAATTTTCGCTTTCACTTTTTCGCCAACAGTAAGTACTTTTGAGGCGTCTTCAATAGTTTCTTCTGAAATTTCAGAGAGATGAATAAGGCCGTTTATTTCATCGCTTAACTGCATAAATGCTCCAAATTGCGTGATTTTATTGATTTCTCCTTCAACTACGCTACCGGCTTTGAATGTTTTTGCAGCCTCAACCCATGGGTCGGGAACAAGCCGTTTCATGCTGAGTGATATTTTTTCTCCTTCAATACCGATAACCAGCACTTCAACTTCATCACCGATTTTCCCGAACTCGCCGGGATCTTTAACGTGTCCCCAAGCAATTTCAGAAATATGAACAAGACCTTCAAGTCCGTCAAAGGCAACAAAGATACCGAATTTAACGATACCGCTGATTTTACCTTTAACTTTTTGTCCAACTTTAAGTTTTTTGAGCGCTTGTTCTCTTTGTTCTCGCATTGCAGCTTTTTCCGATAAAATCAATTTACCGTTGTCATGATCAACATTAATGACTTTTACATCAAATGTTTTACCAACAAGTCTTTGAAGACGTTTAAGAATTTGATTTGAATCGGCACCGTTAACACGCGGATAGTGCATTGGTGCAAGCTGTGATACCGGAATAAAGCCCTTGATGCCGTCAACTTCGAGAAGCAGGCCACCTTTGTTTGCTTCGTTTGCAGTTGCTTTAATTACATTTCCTTCTTCGTAAGCATTAACAAACATATTCCAGCTTTTTTCCTGACTTGCCCTTCTAAGTGAAAGAACAACAAGTCCGTCGGTATTTTCACTTTCAATCACATATGCCGAAATGGTATCTTCGGGCTCAAGTTCCTTTACGGTGTTGTGACTGTCATGTGCTTCTTTTCCGGCAATGATACCGGTTGTGATACCGCCGAGATCCACTAAAATTTTATTTTTATGAATATCGGTTACGGTACCTTCAATAAGCGTACCCGGTTGGGGGTATACAATTTCAGGTGACTCCTTCATTAAGGCCTCCATAACAGGATTAGGGTCACCAAAGATTTTGGTCATTTCTGTTGCCATAAGCCTTGGTTAGTAGAGCCTTTTTATTGATGCTGAGGGCTCGTTGCTTCTTGCAACGGCTCTACTATGTAGTGTTGTAAAAAACACGAGCTTCAAAAGTATACTGATGAAACTCGTGTAGCGCAAGGTTATTTCTTTGTTTTAGACTGTTCCTTCTTCTTTTTTAAAGTTATTTCTCCTTTGGTTGCTGAAATTGTTACCGTGTCACCTTGTTTAAAGTTTCCTTCGAGATAATGTTGCGTGAGCGGATCTTCCACTAAATCTTGAATGGCTCTACGTACCGGTCTCGCTCCGTATTGAGGATCATAACTGGCTTTTGACAGCGCTTTAAGGCCGGCGGGAGTTGTTTTGATAGTGATGTCTTTCGTATTAAGTCTTTTTTGTAATAGTTCAAGATGTAATGTAACAATATTGGCAATATTTTTCTTTGTTAGCGCTCTAAATACAATAGTCTTATCAATACGGTTTAAGAATTCCGGTTTAAAGTGATCTTTGAGATCTTTTAGGATTTCTTTTTTTGTTCGTTGATAATCTTCTTTTGCTTGTTCGAGTTCGTTTTTTTCGCTTGAGAATCCGATTGGAGCAGCTTTTTTCGTTAACCGTTCCGCACCGATATTTGAAGTAAGGATAATAATTGTGTTTTTAAAATCAACTTTACGTCCTTTATTGTCAGTAAGAACACCATCTTCAAGTATTTGAAGAAGAAGATTAAATACATCCGTATGCGCTTTTTCAATCTCATCAAACAATACTATGCTATATGGTTTTCTGCGTACTGATTCAGTGAGTTGTCCGCCATCGTCATATCCTACATATCCGGCTGTTGCACCAACAAGACGAGAAGTGCTGTGACGCTCCATAAACTCACTCATATCAATTTTTATGAGAGCTTCTTTATCGTTATACACTTCTTCGGCCAATGCGCGTACAAGCTCGGTTTTCCCGACACCGGTAGGACCCATAAAGATAAATGATCCGATTGGTCTGTTATGATCAGCAAATCCGGCACGAGATCTGCGAATAGCCTTGCATACGGTTTCGACTGCTTCATCTTGTCCGACAATACGTTTTTTGAGACGTTTTTCAAGATTTATGAGACGTTGCATATCCGATTTTACCAATTTGGTAACGGGAACGCCCGTCATGTTTGAAACAACTTGTGCAATATGATCTTCAGTAACCTTTTTTCGTTGTGATCGCGGTATTTGAACGGTCCTGGCTTCTTCAATTTTCTTTAAAACATCTAATTCATCACTGCGCAATTGTGCCGCTTTTTCATAATCTTGTTTTGAAACAGCGGTTTCTTTTGATTTTATAATTGAATTTAATTTTTTTTGCAGTTTTTTAGCCTCACTGGAATTTCCTTTTGTGTTAACTCGCATTAATGAAGCTGCTTCATCGATAAGATCGATGGCCTTGTCAGGAAGGAATCTGTCGTTTATATAGCGAGCTGACATTGTGATTGCAGCCTCCAATGCCGTATCTGTAATTTGAAGGTTATGATGATCTTCAAAAGACTCTCTCAACCCTTTCAACATTGATTTGCTTTCATTATGCGAAGGTTCTTCAATTATAATCGGCTGAAGTCTTCTCTCGAGTGCCGCATCGCTTTCAATTTGCTTTCTGTATTCCGCCGTCGTCGTAGCTCCAATAACTTGAATGTCACCACGAGAAAGAGCAGGTTTGAGTATGTTTGCGGCATCCAGACTTCCTTCAGCTGACCCTGCGCCGACAACAGTATGAATTTCATCAATAAACAGGAGGGCGTTTTTGATGGTTTTAAGTTCATCGAGTATTTGTTTAACGCGTTCCTCGAATTCCCCCCGATATTTTGTACCTGCAATAACAGATGTCATAGAAAGAGACAGTATCTTTTTATTCATAAGAAGTTCAGGAACGTTATCTTTGGCGATAGCTTGTGCAAGTCCTTCAGCAATAGCTGTTTTCCCCACACCGGGTTCGCCGATCATAACCGGATTATTTTTTGTTTTTCTACATAGAATACTTATGGCACGTTCAATTTCTTTTCCTCGTCCAATAACAGGATCAAGTTTCCCATCAGCTGCTTGTTTTACTAAATCCGTTGTAAAATAATCGAGGGCCGGCGTTTTGCTTTTTTTGCCATTTTTCTTCTTTGTTTTATTAAATTGATCTTTTTCAACATTTCCAACGAGGACACCTTGGAGTCCGTTTAAGAAAAACTCCATAGGGTTCATTCCTTGTTGAGCTTGTGCTCCGTTCATGCCTTGTTGTATTGTATTTCCTTTCTCAAAAGTTTGCGTTAATTGATCTTTAATGTCATCGGGATTAATACGCATATTTTCGAGAATAACTGTTGCCGCCGTGCTTTCTTGAGATACAAGAGAGTAGAGAAGATGCTCTGTGCCGATAAACGAGTGATTGAATTTTTCTCCTATTTTAACGGCATCTTCAATAACTTTTTTTGCAAATCCGCTTAACCCTGATTGTGTGGGTGATGGAGATCCTTTTTTGGCCGTTTGTGTGCGCAGGCGACCAACGGTTTTCAGAACAAGCTGAACATTGTCATCAGAAACACCAAAATTCCTTAAAACATGGGCTCCCAATGAGTTTTTTTGAGATAATATACCAATAAGAATATGTTCGGTTCCGACATAATGTAAATCCGCTTCTTTTGCACGTTCTTGCGCAACAACAAGGGCTTGTTTTGCTTCTTTCGTAAATTTTTCAAATCGTTTTGAATTGTCCATAACGTAAATTTATTTTAAATTGTCTTTAAATTTTAGCATATATTAGCCAAAATTTAAATTTAAGAGTAGATAAAATCTCTTTACTCAATTGTAAAAATATGTTGTATAAATTTATTGAACATAAGAGAAAAAGATTAGCACCCGGAATTATAGAGTGCTAATCATGTATTGTCAACTTTCGTAGATGTTTAATTTTTTTTAATGCTCGCTGCTATATCGATAACGTTCGATTCGTATGCCGTATCGCCATGCACTTTGTAGAGTGTTCCATCTTCACGTTCTATATAAATTGCAACCTCGTCTCCTTCATAGGTTTTAATACCGGTGTAGCTGCCAACCGAGATAGAACTTCCGGAAGGGAGGGATCCGCCTATAATATCAATGCTGACCAATTCATTTCCACCTTCGACAGGTTCATTGCTGAACCCGTAATGGTGAATAATATCACCGGTACCGCCGGTTCCGCTGAAATACCAATTTGATGGATATTGTGCAAGGAAGTCATAAGGAAGACTTTCGAAGTAACGATATCCCTCTTTGACAACGGTAGCTTCTTCAGCACCTTCATCGGTTAATTCAATAACTGTTTTTTCAGAACCTTCAACGGGATTTTCACCACTTACTCGTTCCCATGATGTTGTTTCGCCGGGAACAAAATATGCGGTTACATTTGTATCAAAAGTAGTCCCATCGTGATCATATTGAATAAGAACGCGTCGATAATCGGTCCCATTGGTATAATCTGCATATACATAGTCCGGATCGGCAAATTCAAACGAGTATGCTTTCCAACTGCCGTTTTCTGAAGCTTCCGGGGCTAATGTGTTTATATTGTCGCCTACATATTCTGCAACGAGTGTATATATAGATCCCGATTCAGGCGTTGTATCGTGATTTATCTCCGGCAAAGGAGCTGTTTCAGGTTCTTCCGTTTCTTCTTCTTCGGGTTGTGGATTGTTAATTGTATCTTCTTCTTGGAAATCTTCATCGCCTGTTTCATCTGCAGGCTCATCAAATGTCAATTCCTCTTCGGTTGCTTCATCATCGTCATCTTCGTTTTCAAGAATACCGATAAATTTGAAACTTGCTATCATTGAAAAGAAAGTGTTTCGATGTTTTGCAACATCTTCATGATCCGAACCGGTGAATTTAAATTGGTACACGTATTCTCCTCTTGTAAGCCAAATACTTATTTCATAGCGATCACCGCTTTCTTTTTTGAGTCCGTCCAATTGATCGGTTCCGACTAATGTTTGTGCATAACCGAGTCCGAGTAGCTCTGTCGGTTCACTTGGCAGTTCTAAAAATGTTTCAAGTGATTCTTTCCCCGGGTTGGGTAGACGTTGAATAATAATGACATCTTGTTTTGCTTCGCCGTTTTCTTCCGTGTCCTCATCTTCATCGTTCTCATCATTTTCTTCTTCATCTGATGAATCATTTGATTGAGGAGCAGTGAAAATAATACGTGTGTCTTCTTCTGTAAGCTCCCATGAATCCAAATAAGTAATTTGAATACCAAGATCCGTATTTTTATATTCGGTTTCTACGCCGATAATTTCTTCTTTTTCTTCTTTTTCTTCAGCCAAATCAATACTTTGAACGTCCATTAATTCTTTGTCGTCATCGGTGATGGCGATTGGTCCGCGTACTTCAACTTTATTTCCCAAATATTTTTCGTTATCCAGGTCAATATTAAGGCTTCTTAGTCGCATGGTTTCTTTATTGTCGAGTTCGAGCAAATGAGTTCCTTCACCAACACTCATTCCCCCGAGAGATTTAAGCATGCCGGTTCGTTTTTCTTGCACATTGCTCTCAAAGACAACTTTATTGTCATCTCCGCCGAACCATGAACAGGATGTTGCCGTAAGCCCGAAGGCTATGATTGTTACCAAAATAAGTCCGATAGGATTGAATGATCTCTTCCTCATAATTCTTTATTTAAAGAGTAAAAACAATGCTTTAACCTAAGCACAAAAGTAATTATATCAGTGTGGTTACCGAGATTCAACGTATTCGTATCCCAAATGGTCGTATGCGTGTTTAGTTGCGACTCTGCCACGATGTGTTCGTTCTAAAAATCCCAGTTTAAGCAAATAAGGTTCATATACATCTTCCAGGGTGCTTCGTTCTTCAGAACATGCGGCTGCGATAGCACTTAATCCTACCGGTCCGCCGCCAAATTTATCGATAATGGTGTCTAGGATATCACGATCTCCCTGATCAAGCCCTCTGGTGTCTATACCCAGTGAGGCAAGGCCAGATTTGGTTGTTTTTAGTGATATCACTTGTTCACCCTCTACTTCTGCAAAATCACGAATACGTTTAAGGAGCCTGTTTGCTATACGCGGAGTTTGCCTGCAGGATTTAGCTATTTCTTGTGAGGCCTTTTCGTCAATTGAGCAAGAAAGAAGCTGTGCCGTACGCATAATTATATGATTGAGTTCGTCTTTTTTATAAAAACTTAATTTAAATGTATTGCCGAAGCGGTCTCGTAATGGAGAAGAAAGCAGGCTTGTTTTGGTGGTAGCTCCTATAAGAGTGAAACGAGGAATTTTAAGTCTCATTGAACGTGCCGAAGGGCCTTCACCTATAATGATATCAATGCCGTAATCTTCCATTGCTGTATAAAGAATTTCTTCAATTGCAGGTCTCAATCTATGAATTTCGTCAATGAAAAGAACATCGTTTTCTTTCAGGTTGGTAAGCAATGATGCAAGGTCTCCTTGTTTTTCAAGCGCCGGTCCCGAAGTAACTTTAATATCAACATTCATTTCATTGCTTATAATATGTGCCAGTGTTGTTTTCCCAAGACCGGCGGGGCCGTGCAATAAAATATGATCAAGTGGTTCTTTACGTATTTTAGCCGCCTGTATTGCGACTGAAAGATTACGTTTTACTTCTTTTTGACCGATGTAATCTTTAAGTGCTTTCGGGCGCAGTGAGTGCTCATATCGGGAGCTATCCGATTCTTGTTTTTTTTGTTGCGTTGGCGAGGATTTTTTTTTACGCGTTATGTCTCCTTTTTCTATCATAAAAATATGTTTAAGCTTCAAGTGCCGGCTTTGTTGTGGCATTTGCTTCAACAATATCACAAGTGGTATTTGGCCTGCATGCTTCAATATAATTAGTCATAAATGCCTTTATCCCTTCCGGGTCAGGTGCTTCTGTAAAGGTAATGGTAGTTTTAGATGATGCCGTCTCAAGTCGCAATAATCCGTAATCAAAAAGATAAAAAGCTGACAAAAGGCCACTTTCTTGCGTATGAATATCTTGAATATCGTAGAGCAGAGCTTCTCCTTCGATACGTTTTGAGAGGACAAGCCAGTCTATATGAATAGCTCTTTTATTTGTAATAACCAGCTTGTCAAGCCAGTAAATAAGCGCCAGATAAATGATAACCAAACTAAAAACAGCAATTATGATTATATTTGCAATAACAACAATATTGTACGATAATGCCGGAGAGATTAAATAGAGAAGAAAAAAGAACGGAAAACTTGCGGCAATGGTTTTGACAACTTGTACAAGAAAAGGGAACGGGTGATGGTGAAAAACCTTTATAATACGTTCTTTTGATTGTAGTTTCATTGAGCAAGTCAGTTAGAAGAGCAAGGGCGTATTATGATTTAAAAATAGTATTTTGTCAATACCGCTTCCTTGGTTCAAAGAGAATGATAACTTATTTCAAATAAAAGCACAATGGCCCTTTACAGCAAGCACAAATGGAAGGTAAAAGATGTCTTTAATGTTTTTGTCGGAACATTCATTATTGAATTTGTTTTGTATGTGGTTTTGCAGGTAACTGATGCGCATGAATATTTTTTGTACATTCAGGATAATCAATTGCTTTCATCGCTGTTTCTTTTTGGGATTTATGTTCTGCAATCGTTGGGACTGCTTTTCCCGTTATGGTTCTTTGTTGTACGGCGGTATGGTTTAACTCTTCGGCAACTGGGGTTTCGTTGGGTGGGGTTACCAAAAACGCTTGCTTGGATTGTGGCTGCGTACCTTTTTTATTACGGATTGAGTATTTTCATTATCCTGCTTTTTTCAGCTTTGGGGATAGGAGGACTCGGATTTGAATCTCAGCAATCACTCTTTGATTTTTTTGGCACCAGCATGTCGGGAATTTTGTTTGCGGGCTTTATTGCACTTATTATGGCTCCGTTTGTTGAAGAAATATTTTTTAGAGGATTTGTATTAAATACTTTGGTTAAGCGACTTGGCGCGGGGTGGGGGATCATTTTAACAGCGCTTGTTTTTGCGGCGGTGCATTTCCAGTTTCAATCGATTATGCCGCTTATCATTCTTTCTTTTGTTTTGAATATTTTATATGTTAAGACAGAGTCGATTTGGCCGGGGATCTTTTTTCATATAGCCAACAATACAATTGCATTTTTTGTTTTACTCTTGCTCTAATGCAGACCTTTCTATAAGATGTTCCCAGTAATAAATCAGCGATTGACTCTTTTTATTAATTAAGCGCCCGTAGCTCAGCTGGATAGAGCAGCACCCTTCTAAGGTGAAGGTCGCAGGTTCGAATCCTGCCGGGCGTACCATTTAAAACGTTGTTTGTGAAGAAAAGAAAGCTCATTATTATTAGCGATCTCCATATAGGAGGGGATGATATTATAGAAGATTTTTCATGTGAGGCCGAGCTGATTGATTTTTTGACCAAGAAAAATGATTCAAGCAGTAATTTGGAACTTCTAATTTTAGGAGATTTTTTGGATTTATGGAAAGTGGAAAATGATGCACATGAGCAAGTGCGCTTTGTTATTGGTAAACATGAAAAATTATTTCAAGCATTTAAGCGGTTTGGAGAGAAGCATACCATTACTGCTATTCCGGGGAATCACGATCATGCCCTTGCCTATAATGTAAAGTATCAGCAGGATTTGGGGGAATACAATATTAATGTTGAGCCTCATCAGTATATTAAAAGGACATTTACGCATAAAAAGCACTCATTTACTTTAATTGGAGAACATGGCAATCAAGTTGAGCCCTCAACAACGTTTCCACAATTTGATTTGCCTACGGATAGCTCACTTGCTTACCATATTAATAAAATATTGGTATACAAATTGATGCGCATGGGAAACGAAAAAAAAAGCCCCTATTGGCTGCGAGATCTTGATAGTAT
>CAZPFH010000027.1:0-11014 GCA_964585825.1 uncultured Candidatus Peribacteria bacterium | reverse complement strand
CAAGACAAAGAAAAACAGCCGGACATAACGCCATCGGTTAACCAACTTCTCTTTCAGCCAAAAAAAGTGGCAATGGAGATTGTGGAGGCTATTGAAAACGGTGGACTTGATCCTGCCGAAGCTGAAGCTTTTTTTGCTCCGTTACTTGAAAAAGCTCGTAAAGCGAATTTTGAGTTTCAGGAAAAGCAAAAAACACCATCTGAACAAGCGCTGGAAACACTGCGTATTAAACTGCTAACCACCTTGGTAAGCCTGTATAACGGTAAAGAACAAGATTTTTTCAAGACATTGCAAGCATTTGCAGCGGATCATGATGTTGAATTATATCCCAAGCCCGAATGGAAAATTGATGAACCGATTGATTTGGGAAATGCTGTTGACTGGATGAGCCCCGATGAAAACTTTGCAATAAATGTTCAACCGCAAGGTATTTATGTGTACGAACGCAACGGAGATCATTGGCAAGGGAAACAAATTAAAGTAAACTAAGCATGTATATTTCATCAGCTTTTGTATAGTTCAATGCATCATATTCCCATAGAACAAACAAAATCATGGGCTCAGTTTAGGAAGAGCTCCACCGGAGAATCTTTTTATGAGATTACATTTGGGAAAAATGAACGCGCTATTGTTTCTGTAATGCCACTGCCGTATGGGCTTTCGTGGCTTTATTGTAATAGGGGCCCGTTAATGAATAATCTGTCGGCAAAAATAATGCGAGAATTTATGGACGCTTTAGATAATCCGGCAAAAAAGCATAATGCTGTTTTTTTACGTTTGGAACCTCCCTACCCCGTTGAAAGCAATGATGAACAAACATACAACAAGCTTATGCGCAAATTTCGTTTTCGCCCCGCACACGCTTCTCACCAACCTGCGTATACTCGCGTTATCGATTTAACACAATCGGAAGGAGATATTCTGGCTCAAATGAAGCAAAAAGGGCGATACAATATCCGTCTTGCCAAGAAAAAAGGAGTAAGCGTGAAAGAAGAAACCGATGTCACGCCGTTTTACCATATGCTCCGCGAAACAACAAAGCGTGATGGTTTTTCTCCTCACAAAAAAAAGTTTTATCAAGATATGATTGATATTTTAGGCAAAAAAGATATGGCGACGCTGTATACCGCTACGTATAAAAACAGTGTCATTGCGGGATTAATAGCAACCTTCCACGACAAGAAAGCGACTTATTACTACGGAGCCTCTTCAAACACACATCGCAATGTTATGGCGCCTTACTTACTGCAATGGCATGCCATAAAGGAGGCGAAAAAGCGTGGCTGTGCGACCTATGATTTGCTCGGCATTGCCCCTCCAAACAGCCCTAAGCATCCTCTTAACGGAGTAAGTTCGTTTAAAAAGAAATTCGGCGGTGAAGTTTTGCACTACACACAGGCCCGCGAATATGTATACAAACCATTTTGGTATACGGCTATTCGGTTAATCAAAAAAATAAGGGGAAATTAAACTTCTTTCGCCTCTGCTTTTTGTTCTTCAACTCGATCAATAAACAGTATGCCATCAAGGTGATCAACTTCATGCTGCACCACGCGGGCATTCATATCTTCAAGAACCAACATTTTTTCTTTCCCCTTTGTATCGGTATAGGTAAGTCGTATTTGCTTGCTTCGCTTAACCTGCTTATAAATCCCCGGCAGACTTAGACATCCCTCTTCGGCCTTATCGGTATCATCGGAAAAATAGGTAATTTTGGGATTAATCAGAGGTACAATCATTTCATGGTCCGTATTATAGTTAAGCAATACAATAACAATACGTTTGCTTATACCAACTTGCGGCGCCGCCAGCCCCATACCATCTGAGGCTTTCATAGCATCAATCATATTTGAGGCCAATTTTTTAATCGACTTATCAACACTCATAATAGGCTTTGCCTTAGCCCTTAAAATAGGATTGTCCTCGCCGATTTCTATAGTAAATGTACTCATGAAAGATTTGCTTTAGGAGAGTGAAACGTGTCCTCAAGATATGATCTTATAAAACCCTCCACCTCTCCGTCAAGTACTTCTTGGACCTGTGACGTTTCGTAGTTTGTCCGATGATCCTTAACCATTGTATACGGATGAAGCACATATGACCTAATTTGATTACCCCATTTTATTTCCGTTCTGCCGCCACGAAGGTCATCAATCTTATCAGCTGCTTGTTTTTCTTTGAGATCGTTAAGCTTTGCCATCAATATTTTCATAGCATGTTCTTTATTTTGCTGCTGACTGCGTTCATTTTGACATTGAGCCGTGACACCTGTAGGAATATGCGTGATACGTACGGCGGAATCTGTTGTATTAACCGATTGTCCTCCGGCAGATGATGCGCGATAAGTATCAATACGTATGTTTTCCTCATTCAAAGAAGATATTTCGCTCGTTGGCAATTCCGGCAACACCTCAACAAGAGCAAAAGAGGTTTCGCGAGTATGTTTAGAGTTAAACGGAGACAATCGAACCAGTCTGTGCACCCCGTTTTCCGACTTTAAATAGCCATACGCGAGATGTCCTTTTATAAGTAATGTTGCACTTTTTAAGCCAACTTCATCGCCGTCCGATTTATCCAATATTGTTACTGAAAATTGACGATTTTCCGCATAACGCAAGTACATCCTTAACAGCATTTCGGCAAAATCCATGGCGTCTTTCCCTCCTGTTCCGGCATGAATTGAAACAATGGCATTACGTTTATCATATTTTCCGCTGAGGAATGATTTTATAGAAAGATTTTTCCATCGCGCATCGAACTTCTTTACCATTTGATGTAATTCTTTGGCTTCTTCAGGATTTTTTTCCGCATTTGTAGCCTCAACAAGACCCAGAAGTTCATTGCAATCACGCTCGATATTATTCCAATCTTCAATAGTGTCGCGAAGCGAAGAAGCTTCTTGCGAAATAGATTGTGCTTTTTCCTGATCATCCCAAAATGTTGGCTCTTGCATAAGGACTTCAAGTTGTTTAAGCCTATGCGAAAGCTCCTCGGGGTTAACCGCTTCCAAACCTTTTTCTATTTCTTTTTTTGCTTCCTGTAAGGCATCTTTTAATTCCTGCATAGAAATGCTAAATAATAGTATGCGTATTATACCATTTAGAATAAAAAATTCTAATCGAAGAATTTGCATTCACAAGCGTTATTCGCTATCGTAGGTGAGCTAAAAAAACGTTATGACAGTTGCACGAAAAATCTTATCAAATACGGCAGCGCAAATAGTGGGAAAAGGATTTTCCGCTGTTTTAAGCTTAGTGGGCGTCAAAATAATAACGTACTATCTTGGACAAGGCAGCTACGGTGATTATAGTTATGTTTATGAATTTTTTGCGCTTTTTGCCATTATTGCTGACTTTGGCCTTTTTACTATCGCAGTGAGAGAAATGTCCAGTGATGAAAAAAATATTCCTAAAATATTGGGCAATGTTTTAACGATGCGAGTTGTAATTGTTCTTGTGTTTACAGGCATTATAACCGCGGGCTTTTTTATACCGTCACATCAAGGGACAAAAATTCCTTATGCAATTATGATAGCCGCCACTGCTTCATTAATCGGTCTTACAAACGGTATTATCACGAGCGTTCTTCAGCAAAAATATAAAATGCAATACGACGCGCTGATAAAAGTGATTGGGAAAATGGTGCAGATTGTTTATATGCTTCTTACCGCTTTTGTTTTCTTTTCAAACGACACCTCAACCGGCTTCTATCATCTGTTTTGGGCGGGTGTAATTTCAAGTGCGGTTATGCTTATGCTTAGTATTCTTATTGTAAGCAGATATACCGAAATTCGATTTCGCTACGATAAAGTATTGATGAAAACGTTGTTACGCAAAGCTGCCCCCTATGGGTTGGCACTTTTCTTGAGTAATTTGTATTTCCGCATAGACGGTGTACTTATTTATAATATACGTGGGAAAGAAGAAGAGGGGCTTTATGCGGTTGCCGTCCGCATGCGTGAAGCACTGGCATTATTGCCACTCTTTTTTATGAATGCCGTCTTACCGACATTGACCAAATTCATAAAAGAAAAACGTGAAAAATATAAACGTGTCTTACAATACACATTCGACTTTCAATTTATTTTAAGTATTCCTTTTTTAATAGGCGGATTGCTACTGGCAAGACCCCTTATCTTTCTTATCAGCACGCCTGAGTATGTCAGCAATATAGCGCAAGGATTCTACGGGTCTGATATTGCCTTGCAAATTATATTGTTTTCATTTGTACTCGGATCGCTCAACATCATTTTCAATTACACCCTTATCGCAATCGGTCGACAAGCGCAACTTTTGTGGATAAACGGAGCATGCGCGCTATTTAATTTAATCGCCAATCTGATTGTTATTCCAATCTATGGCTTTCGAGGAGCGGCAATAACAACCGTAGCATCAGAAGTTTTTGTTCTTATTCTTGTATTCACAACCGCAAAACGGTATCTTCCTTTTTCTATATCCTTGAAACGCCCCATTAAAACATTGATTTCGGCATTGATAATGGGAGGGGTGGTATGGCTACTCAAAGAACCTATGCTAGCTTCATTATCGGAATATGGAGCCTTGGTTCTTGTTATTATCGGCGGAGGGGTATACGGCCTTTCATTGCTTGTAACAAGAGCCATAACTAAAGACGTCATCACGCTGCTCAAACGATAAGACCGGATTAATTATTGATGATACTTTTCGTGAATTTCACGCAATCGTTTATTTGTAACATGCGTGTAAATTTGTGTAGTCGTAATGGAAGAATGTCCAAGCAACTCTTGAACCGATCTTATATCGGCGCCGTTTAGAAGTAATTCCGTTGCAAAGCTATGTCTCAACACATGTGGCGTTACTTTTTTTATTATACCCGCTTTACGAGCTGTTTTACGCACAATGTATTCAATCGACACTCTGGTTAATCGTCTTTTTTCTCCCAAAGTTATGTCATCACCTTTTCGTGATCGTCCATGATTCAAAAACAACGGCTCAAAATTATCATTACGGGCATTCAAATATGCTTTTATGTGAAGCGCCGCTCTATCGGACAAAAAGACAATTCGTGGTTTTTTCCCTTTCCCTCTTACCATGAATTCTTTGCGTTTCAAGTCAACTTGCGAGCGATTCAATCCTACAAGTTCACTCACACGCAATCCCGTTGAATATAATGTTTCCAGAATTGCCCTATTTCTTAGAGCTATCAAGCCATCCGATCCTACGCCGTCAAATAATCGCTCCAATTCTTCGCGCGTTAAATATTCTATAGTTCTTTCCGGAATTTTTTGCAGATCAATTTTTTCCGGAGGCAATGTTTGAATATCATTTTTAATGAGATACTTAAAAAAAGCACGCAATGCAATAACATGATAATTTTGTGTTTTTACACCAAGTGTCCTTCCCCGATCATCCTCGTAACGATTTAGAAAAAGGCGATATTTATGTATGTCGTTTAAAGTAATTGTATGAGGTGATTTATCGCCATACCACGACAAAAAACGTTGCAAATAGTGCCGGTAATTTTCAACCGTCTTGAGAGATTGATTTCGTTCAACCTCGGTATATTCAAGAAATTGGCGTATATAAGCAGATAATGTTTTCTTTGTACCCATATTTCAACTTTACGTGTTTCGTTTATTTTGCACAACACGAAAAAGTCTTTTTGATTTTTTAGAAACTTATGTCATAATTCAAGGCCCATCCACTATATATAGTATCCATGTTACGAAAACGTCGAGATTTGGAACAATTAGAGGCCGATCAATTAGCTTCCTATGCGGTTAAAAGCGCCGATAGTGTTGGTCGCTTACATCCGGAAGATGATGATCGTTCTGATCGTCTACCCTTTCAAAGAGACGTAGACAAAATAATCTGGTCAAAATCGTTCCGTCGACTCGGCGGGAAAACACAAGTTAAAGAAGAAGGAGATCGCGATGATCATGATAGAACACGTATGCCTCATGAGCTTGAGGTTGTTTTTATCGCTCAAAGCATTGCCAGAAGATTAGGCCTTAATGAAGATCTGACGACTGCTATAGCTTTGGGACATGATATTGGTCATACGCCTTTCGGTCATGCCGGCGAACAAGAACTGAACACTATTATGCGTAAAAAAGGCTATAACGAAGGATTCGAACATAATCGACATAGTCTGTATGTAGTAGACAAAATTGAAAATCTAAATCTCACTCAAGAAGTTCGTGAAGGCCTAATGAAACATAAAAGCACATACGATCAATTTGACGTTACTTTTAAACGAGCTCCGCATCTGGAAGCGCAAGTTGTCAACAGAGCCGATGAAATCGCTTATACGGGACACGATATTGAAGATGGTCTGCGTTCAGGATTACTCTCGTTGGATGCCTTGAAAGACGTAAAGCTATGGCGAGCGGCACATAAAAGTGTTTTACAAAAATATCCCTCAATCACTCCCGATGATCCGGCTTATATTCAACGCTGTGTAGGGGAAATTATCGGTTATTTGGTAGACGATATTTGCACGCAAACAGATCAAAATATAATAAAAAACAATATTCAACATGTTGATGATGTAAAAAAATACAATGGTGAATTGGTGCAATTCGGTGAAAAAACAAAAAATAATTTGCATGAAATGGGACAATTCTTACGAGAACATTTTTATTTTACCGATACGATTCAACGTGCGCACAATAACGGCAAACGTATTATTCGAGAACTTTTTGAACTATACGATATGCACCCTGAAACCTTGCCGGAAGAATACCAATATCGCATTCAAAATGGTGTAAAAAAAGCAATTGTAATTCGTGATTATATCGCAGGTATGACTGACAAATTCGCCAAAGAAGAACTACTTCGTCTTAAACCTTAGCTCTATGAAATGTCCAAAATGCAAAGCAAAAACAACCCGCGTTCTCGATTCGCGAGAGACTGAAGAAGGCAAAGCGGTACGTCGACGAAGGGAATGCACACAATGTTCTTACCGTTACACCACTTTTGAAAGGATAGAAAAAAACAATCTTATTGTCATTAAGAGAAACGAAGCAAGAGAGCCTTATTTTAGAGATAAAGTGGAAAAGGGCATATGGCGAGCATGTGAAAAAAGACCTGTCACACAAGCGCAAATCGATGACATTATCCAGCTTTTAGAGGAAAGATGGCGCAGTTTGGGAAAAGAAATATCAAGCGAATTGATAGGAGAACATATTATGGAAGAATTAAAAAAACTTGACGAAGTTGCTTATATAAGATTTGCTTCTGTATATCGTCACTTTAAAGATATTGAATCCTTCCAAAAAGAACTTGAAAAGCTTATTAAATAAGCCTATACCGTTGATCAAACGTCAAAAGTATAGTACAATATGTTAATAAGCGTTTGTCAAACCTGCCTTTAAAAACACTTAGCGATTCATTTCATGCGTATACAAAAACTGCTTATCTGGCTTATCGGCGTTATCACTCTATGCTCTTCATATGGCGCGACTACATATGCACAGGAATATATCACTACGGAATCGGATATATGTACAATCGAACATGAAGAAGGCGCTAACCCATATTACGATTTTGAATTTTTGGGATCACGAAAAAAATTATCTTTTACACCTGGTGAACAAACCAAGTTTACTTTATACATTGAAAATACGGGCACTATTCCACTATTTTCGGACGAAAGTGGTTGCAGATTTAGGCCAATTGCCAGGCTGGGAACCACGCGCGAGCGAGATAGACAAAGCGCTCTTTTTGACTACACAAAAGGATGGCAATCGCCAAACAGAATACGGCTTGACCAAGCCCGACTTGACCCTGGAGAAAAAGGATCATTTACGTTTATAGCCTCCATCCCCGAAGAAAAAGGTATTTATCGTGAATACTTTGATCTTGTCTTAGAAGGGAAAAAATGGATGAATAAAGACTTTGCCATTAACGTAGATGTTGGAGAATATGTTGGTGAAAATAGGGAATTTTTACAATATATTCAAGAATCCAGAAAAGTTAACCGAGAGGAGTTATATGGCGAAAAATCAATTGAAGTGGTTATAGCTCGGCAACGAATGTACTTGAAAGTGGGCGATATTGTCATTAAAGAATTCCCCGTCAGCACGGGTACCTGGAGAACCCCCACTCCATACGGACACGCAACTATTTTTCATAAACAAGACGTACGAGTAGCTGCCAAATGGCCACATTACATTATGCCCAAGTGGATGTCATTTAGAGCCGGTGGTTACGGAATTCATGCACTTCCGAGTATTGCCTACGATAACGGTTACTACTGGACCGAGGCGTTAAATCATATTGGCACAAGACGAAGTCACGGATGTATCAGGCTGCTGCCGCAAGATGCCGAATTCGCCTATGAATTCGCCGATATCGGAACCCCGGTTTGGGTACGTTAAAATAGTTTTTTACATTACGATCCTTTACTGTATAATCGTATTCCACGTTTGATAAACCCTTGTCATGCCAGGAAACGATTTATTGAGGCACCTTAACGAAAAACAACGGGAAGCGGCAGAGCACTATACCGGTCCGCTGATTATTATTGCCGGAGCGGGATCGGGGAAGACCCGCACGCTAACACAACGAATTGCTTATCTGATTCATCAGCACGGGGTGAAACCGTGGAATATTTTAGCGGTAACGTTTACAAATAAGGCCGCTAACGAAATGAAAGAGCGTATTAAAACATTGTTATCCGATGCAGAAACATACGGAGAACCAACTGTTGGAACATTTCACTCAACCTGCGTAAAAATTCTTCGAAAGAATGTCCATCTCATGGATTATGAAAACACTTTTACCATTTATGACGCCGCTGATCAGAAAGTGCTCATGAAGCGCATTATGAAAAATCTAAATATAGATCCGAAACAAGTGAACCCTCGCGCTCTGTTATCGCATATTTCTGCCGCAAAGAGCGAACTTGTTGATGTAAAGCAGTATAAAAGCATGGTGAGCAACTATTTTACCGAACGAGTTGCTGAAGTATATGAACCATATCAAAATGCACTTAAACGCAATAATGCTCTGGATTTTGATGATCTTTTGGTGAAAACCGTTGAACTTTTGCAGCAAAATCCGGAGGTGCTCGATTATTATCAGGAAAAATTTAAATTTATTTGTATAGACGAGTATCAGGACACAAACCGTGCTCAGTATGAAATTGTAAAAATGTTAGCCGAAAAATATCGAAATATTTGTGTTATCGGTGATTCGGATCAAAGCATTTATAGTTGGCGGGGCGCCGATATAAGAAATATCTTGGATTTTGAAAAAGATTATCCTGATGCAAAAGTAGTCAAACTTGAACAAAACTATCGTTCGACACAAATGATTCTTGATGCCGCACATGAAATTATTGTTAAAAATCGAAAAAGAAAAGATAAAAAATTGTGGACAGAAGAAGAGGGGGGCGAAAGAATTCAGCTTATAACAGCGCGTAATGAACGTCATGAAGGAGAAATGGTTGCCGAACAAATACGCGAGCTGACCCATGATTACGAGACTCCGCCCTATAAAGATTTTGTTGTTTTGTATCGAACAAATGCTCAATCGCGCGCGCTGGAAGAAGTGTTTATGCGTTTTGGAATCCCGTATAAAATTGTTGGCGGAATTAAGTTTTACGAGCGAAAAGAAGTAAAAGATATGGTTGCGTATTTGCGCGTTATACAAAATCCAAACGACTCGGTCAGTTTATTGAGAATTATTAATACTCCGGCACGTAAGATTGGAGCAAAAACATTGGAAACCATCCAGCAATTTGCCAATCGATACAGCTTTTCACTTTTTCAGGCAATGGAATATATTGATCGCTGTGAAGACCTTAACGAAGGGAAAAAGAAGAGTATTAAGCAATTTGTTAAACTTATTCACCAATTGCAAAAAGCGAATCAGGAATTTTCCGCTTCGGGCGTTATTAAACATGTCTTTAAATTAAGCGGCTATCGTGATTTTATTATGGATGGAACCCCGGAAGGAGAAGCTCGTTATGAAAATATTGCGGAACTTATTTCCGTTGCTTCAAAATATGATCTGCTCGATCCGGGAGCTTCATTGTCGGTGTTTCTTGAAGAAATTTCATTAATTGCGGATATTGATTCAATGGACGATGAAGATAATGCCGTTGTTTTGATGACAATCCATTCGGCAAAAGGACTGGAATTCGATACGGTTTTCATTGCAGGACTTGAAGAAGGAATTTTTCCGCATTCACGAAGCATGCTTGAGCCTGAACAAATGGAAGAAGAACGAAGACTGATGTATGTAGCCATAACGCGGGCACGTAAGAGACTGTTTTTATTACATGCAAGACAGCGCATGCTATACGGAGAGGCTCGGGCGAACGCACCGTCGACATTTATTAGTGATATCCCCGAAAAATATATCACGACATTTGGCCAACCGCGCAAGCATTTGTCTATAAATTCAATAGGCAAAAAACCTGTTCCCGTAGAGGAAATATCACCTCATGTAGACGTTAAAGATGGTGACAAAGTTGTCCACACGACATTCGGGGAAGGCGTTGTCGTCAGCGTCGAAGGCGAAGTGGCGACCGTGGCGTTTAAAGACGAAAAAGTTGGAGTAAAACGCTTGGCTTTATCGGTGGCACCACTCATCAAAGTTGAATCGTAATAAGATATTCGAACATGTCCGGACACAGAAAAAGTGCGATTACCAAAATCGATAACCGCACTATGTTCGAACTATACGTATAAACGTTCACACAGAAAACTTATAGCTTTCTGAGAACGGCCGCATCTGCGACAACGTATTTATTGGTTGTCCCTCCTTTTACCATTAAGCTGTAATATTTGGAAGAGCTGAAATATTTCACCGCTAAATAGTGTAGAAACGGTGAACTTTTTGTTTGATCAAGAGTTCTTAAATACTGCCCATCCAGGTAGTATTTTGCGTTTGTATCGTTGTTATAAATGGATGGGTACGTCATGTAGATGACATACCATCCAGATTGCTTAACACGAAATCGCCAGGCAAAAAAAGACGTATCATAGTAACTGGTCTTCTTATGTCGGTAATAATTTTTACCGGCA
>CAZPFH010000026.1:8178-11070 GCA_964585825.1 uncultured Candidatus Peribacteria bacterium | reverse complement strand
ATTTCCATTAAGAAAAAAAGGAACATCAACACCTATTTTTTGCGCACATTTAATTAATTTTTCTTTTGAAACGGGTTTTGGTTCTTTCTGATTTAATACCGAAAGAATAGTTGCGGCATTGCTGCTTCCGCCACCGAGACCGGCTCCCAACGGAATGTTTTTTTGTACCGTAATATCATATGATTTGGTTGGACGAAGACAATCCAGCGCTTTGGTGATAGTGTTATTTTTTGTGTTAATAAGCGGCGCTTCGTCACCTTGGAACGTAATTGTTGTATGCGATGCCGGTTTGATGACAATGACGTCGTAAAAATTTATGCGTTGTAAAATAGTTTGCACTATATGGTAGCCGTTTTGTTCTTTGCCAAGGATATCCAATGCAAGATTAATCTTTGCATATGATTTATGCTTCATTTTTTTTGACGGTTACGATGCTGTAGACTTGTATGCCTTTTCCTTTTCCAAATGCAGTTAATTCTTCTCCGCTGGTGGCGTTAATGCCAACGCGGTTTATGTCTATTTTGCAAAGTTTGGCAATATTTTTTTTCATTGAATTGCTGAGGGGATCCATATTGGGTTTCTTTGCCTCAATCATAATGCCGATATTATTTATAACATATCCTTTCTTATGCACCATGCGAACAATTTTTGTTAAATATTTCGTACTGTCTTTGATGTTTTTTTTCTCACACCAGCGGTCTGCAAAAGCTCCGAGTGATTTTTTGCCAAGTGCTTGCAACAGAGCGTTGCAAAGTGCATGAATAATGACATCGCCATCCGAATTTGCTTGTAAAGCGAATTCATCTTCAATAAAGACACCTCCTAATGTAAGACCTTTTTTATTATCGAAAGCATGACTGTCTTGACCAAGTCCTATTAAATAATCATCGGGAAGATCACCCAAAACATGACGTATATATGAATAATCTTTTTCCGTCGTCATCTTTATATTTTGCTCGCTTGCCGGAATATGGTGAACTGTATAGCCGGCAGCTTCCATAAGGTGCGCTTCGTCAGTCATATCTGAATATGGCGGGCCGACTTTTTCGAGTGCTTTTATAAGATGCTTATAGGTGAAACATTGCGGGGTTTGAGCATGGGCAAATTCATCTCGATTGTGCGTTTGAATAACAGATTTTTTATTGACCTCTTTTAATGTTGCAGTAACGGGATGGGCAACAATACATGCATGGTGTTTTTTTGCTTCATTAATACATGAAGTTATTTCATCATCGGTAACAAGCGGATTTGCACCGTTATGAATTGTTATAACGGTGTTATCGTTAAAAGTTAGATGCTTTTTACAGAACTGAATACCGTTTAATACGGTTTCGGGACGCGTAGTTCCGCCTTGAATAATATGTACACGATCTTTTTTGGCGGAAAAATATGCCTGTACCATTTTTTTTGTTTCACGGTGTATTTCTTTATTGACTGCAATAATAACAGTATTTATAGAAGGGCTATCGTAAAAAGCACTGACGGTATAATAAAGAATGGGTTTGCCAAAAACAGGCAATAATAATTTTGGTTTTTTAAGCCCCATGCGCTTTCCTTTTCCTGCCGCTACAATAAGTGCGATAGCCATAATATAACGTGTTGAATGTTTATCTATACTGCTTCATTGTAAAAAAAAGCTCCGCCAAGAGCAATGTACTTTGACGGAGCTAAGGGTTTACTTCTGCTTGAGTGTGTTATAGCTTACTCCCAAAAGGAAATAAGCAAATAAGACTACGTTTGGCATGGCAATGTAAGGAAGTGATATATTCTTCATTACCATGTAGCTTTGAGATAGAAAGTTCAGGCCCATAATAACGCATCCCCAAGTGTATAGTCTTTTTTTGACAAACACGTGGATTGGCAAAGAAAGAACCATCAAGCCCAGCCCGGCGAGAGCCAGCTTAAACGCTATATTTTCCATAATGATACCCCCTTTCAATGAGCAGAAGCGCTCGAATATTACCACGGCGACCTTTTGAGTCAAGTCAATTCCATATTATAACACCGTTGCGTCCCGTTTCTTTATGATCTCCCCGATATGAAAAATATTGATTTTTATTACAAACGGTACATTCTTCGGCAAGATCGATATGATTCTCAGGTACGCCCGCCGCTATGCATTGATCTTGTGTTGCCTGCCAAAAATCAACATGATTATTGTCGAGAATATAACGATGAAGCGTTGGAGGTAATTCTTGTTTTGGTTTTGAAAATTTAGCACAACAAGGCCCTATGGAAGGAGAAATAAAAATCTTAAGGTTTTCAGGGTAGCAACCATACTCTTGTATTAAGGTTCTGATTGTTTTTCCTACAATGTTACGTGTTGAACCGCGCCAGCCGTTATGGATATTTGCAACAATGCTGCGCGATGTATCACGAACCGTAACCGCCTGACAGTCGGCAATTTTAATTGCAAGATAGAGGTCGTTTTTTTCCGTAATCATGGCGTCATAGCCTTGTACCACATCCGGTTCGGGTTTGGTTACTTCATAAATCGCATCGCCATGCACCTGCTGAAGCATAATAATGCGATTGGGGCTGGTGCCCAGCAAAGATGCCAGTTTATCTTTATGCGTTCGGATGTCGCCAAAAGAACGATCGACAATGAGCATTATTGAAGAATATGTCTAATGGTAAAAGGAATTTCAAGTGCCAAATCGGTTGCACTAAAGCAATAATCTTTTTGTTTATAGAGATAATCTCCCGTAGAGCCAACGATAAATGCGGCGATTTGACAGGCTTCATATGGCGTTGACCCCTGTGCGATAAGGGAGGTGATAACGCCCGCGAGCACATCACCGCTTCCACCAACGGTAAGACCGGCATTACCCGTTTTGTTAAATCGTATATCCCCTTCAGGAGAAGCAATAATATCTTGTGGATTTTTGAACA
>CAZPFH010000026.1:0-8168 GCA_964585825.1 uncultured Candidatus Peribacteria bacterium | reverse complement strand
GATCCGAATAATTTTGAACAAAATATTGATTTTCATTTCTGTGGCGATTGTTCGTATAAATTTCACCAACTCTTCAGTGTCGTCAAGATTTTTTACCTCCTTAAGTGTTAAGTTTTCAAATTCGTTTTTATGCGGACAGACAACAATAGGCTGACTTAAAGGAACTTCTTTAACGTGTTTTAAAACATCAATCGCCGTTGAATCCAAAACGGTAGGGATACGCAGCGCTTCTATAAGTTCCAAGATCGCTCGCACCGTTACCTCTCGGTCATACATGCCCGGTCCGATGAGAATGCTGTCGCATGTGGTTGAAAATTCCAAAATTTCTCTAACGCCCGTATGTGTTAGATAATGGCCCGGAAATTTTTTAACGATAAAATCGGGATATAAACTTCTGGTAACATCAAAATTTGATTCGGGTACAAAAAGATGTACAAGGTCGGCTCCGGCATAGAGTGATCCCAGTGCGCTTAAGAGCGGTGCGCCATAATACTCAATACTTCCGCCCACGATCAGTACTTTCCCGTTTAAACCTTTATGAGAAGCAGCGTCACGTACCGGAAACATTTTGCGAATATGACTGCGTTTTAATAAGCCCGATGATTTCATGATAGAAGGCGTTTTACAGTCGGTAGCAATTATAGGTATAAATCCCCTTGCGCACAAGTTAATCTAATGTTCCGGTGTATATGGCTTTTTTCCCCAATTTTTCTTCTATGCGTAAAAGTTGATTGTATTTGCATACCCTGTCGGTTCTGCATAGGGATCCGGTTTTAATTTGTCCCGTTTCCATGGCGACAACAAAATCGGCAATAGTGGTATCTTCGGTTTCTCCGCTTCGATGTGAAACAACCGAGGTCCATCCCGCTGCTTTTGCTTTCCGGATTGCCTGAATTGTCTCGGTTATTGTTCCGATTTGATTTAATTTGATGAGAATTGAATTTGCCGCATTTTTTTCGATAGCTTTTGTGAGTCTTTTTACATTTGTAACAAGAAAATCATCGCCGACAATTTGAATATCATTACCCTGTTTTTGGTTATGCATCGTCCACCCATCCCAATCGTCTTCATCAAGACCGTCTTCAATTGAAATAAGCGGATATGCGCTCGTAAGTTTCTCATAATATGCGATCATTTCTTCGCTTGAAAGTTCCTGATGATTGCCATCCACTTTAAGCTTATAGACATTTTTTTCTTTGTCATAAAATTCGCTGGCTGCCGCATCAATAGCGAGCTTCACATTGTCTCCCGCTTTATATCCTGCTTTTCCAATAGCTTCAACAATGAGGTCGAATGCTTCTTCATTACCGGAAAGATTTGGTGCAAAGCCTCCTTCATCGCCAACACCGGTTCCAAGATTATTATTTTTTAAAATCTTTTTTAATGTATGGAAAATTTCCGATCCCATGCGAAGTGCTTCACTAAAAGAACTTGCTCCAACCGGCATGATCATGAACTCCTGAATATCAAGGCCGCTGTCTGCATGAGCGCCTCCGTTCATAATATTCATCATTGGCGTTGGCATCCTTTTTGCTTCCGGATTTAGTTGTTCAAACAAATATTTCCCGTTTGTTTTTGCAGCTAAATGAGCACATGCCATAGAAACCCCCAAAATTGCATTTGCGCCCAGCCTTTCTTTGTTTTCTGTCCCATCCAGTTCAATCAATTTCTTATCCAATCCTTCTTGATCGAAAATATCGTCGCCTGTAACTGCCGACTTAATCTCTGTATTTACATTCTCAACTGCTTTTAAAACGCCTTTCCCAAGGTATTTTGATGTATCTCCGTCCCGAAGTTCAACAGCTTCGTGAACTCCCGTAGATGCTCCACTGGGAACAATTGCACGAGCAAAATTATCTTCGCTAAAAATATCTACCTCAACGGTTGGATTTCCACGTGAATCAAGAACCTGACGCGCATGGACATTTTGAATGGTAGGCATAAATGAAAAAATTACAGTTTAAATAACCTGATTTACCGTAATACGAAAGGCGTTAAAACTCAAGTTTTTGCCTTACGGGCAAAAATCGAGTACAATTCTCCTGCATTTAACCGATATATTTATGGAAATTACATGGCATGGCGAACGCTGTTTTACAATTAAAGGAAAAGGTACAACGATCGTTATTGATCCATATGAAAAAAGTGATCATATTTTAAAAAGTGTTGAGGCTGATACAGTCTTATTAACGGGTGATTATGAAGGAACAGCTGTTTTGCGCAAAGGAGCTGAAAAAGCAAAAATTATAAATTGGCCGGGAGAATACGAATTAAAAGGTGCCGCTATTTTAGCGATTCCTTCTTATACTAAAGAAAAAGAAGAAGGGGATACAAAAAAAGGAAGAATTATTTTATTTAGTTTTATTATTGATGGTATTACTTTATGTCATTTAGGCACGATGGGTGGTGAAATTGACGAAGAGACAATGGAGAAAATAGGTGAAGTTGATGTTCTTATGGTTCCCGCTGCCGGCAAAGAAGTGCTTGATTCTAAAAAAGCTCATGAAGTAATCGAATCAATTGATCCGCGTGTTGTTATTCCAATGAATTATAAAGACGACGAGGTTGATACCTTGCTAAAACAATTGGGGATTAGCGATCCGCGGGAAGAAGATGTGCTGACTATTGATGGTAAAGGGGAATTGCCTGAGGATAAAACAGAATGTGTCCTACTAGACGTGTCCCCATAGTTTAATGGATAGAACAAGGGCCTCCTAAGCTCTAGATGGTGGTTCAATTCCACCTGGGGACACCAGTTGCCAAAGAAGGCGCTTGCTTTTTCTAAAAAAATGTGTTATCATTATTAACGTAATGATGATTCTAGTAGCTTTAGCTCCTAGAACCTGATTTACTCCCTTTTTGATCCCTTGCCCTTCTTAGCGACCTTTATTGGTCCTCATCAAGGGTAAGCAAGATCATCCCCTTTGAATCCGTAGATACCTTGTGTATCTGCTGATTCTACCCCCTTTAGCGGGTACTTACAGCCTTATAGTTTCATCTCTGATACTTGCGGGCCGTAAGGCCCGCTTTCCCTTTATGGACTTTTTTTTCTCATTCTGGTAGTTTTGTTTCCCGAGAAAGTTTTTATTATGAAACGAGCTTATTACATACAAACACTGGGATGTCAGATGAATTACTCCGATTCGGAAAGAATCGATGCTGTATTGCAACATATGGGGCTTCAAAAGGTAAGCTCCATGGAAGAAGCCGATATGGTTATTTTTAATACCTGTTCAGTTCGTCAAAAAGCTGAGGATCGCGTTTTTGGACAAATGATTAATATTAAGAAATTACGGAAAGCAAGACCTCACTTGATTGCAGCTATTACAGGATGCATGGTTCGCACAACATCGAGTCGTGAATCTGAAAATCGTGACGCTTTGCTGCGACGATCCAAGGAAACGGATTTTGTGTTTCGCATTGAAGATTTACCTAAATTGCCCGAATTGATACATGAATGTTGGCCGTGTGCCGTAGATGCTGATGTTGAAGAAGCAAATTTGAAAAATTATTTTCATATTAATCCTGTCTATACTTCGACGGCGCAGGCTTTTGTTCCTATTGGCACCGGGTGTGATAATTTTTGTACTTACTGCATTGTTCCGTATAGTCGGAAACGTGAAAAAAGCAGACCAATGGATGAAATAGTCAATGAGTGTACAAGATTGGTTGAAAACGGATGTCTGGAAATCACGCTTTTGGGGCAGAACGTCAATTCATATGGTCTTTCCAATATAGACAAGAAGACAGACGAATTCAACGATATGAAGATGCCGTTTGTCTACTTGCTTGAGCGTATCAATGCATTGAAAGAAAAAGGTTTGAAACGTTTGCGTTTTACATCGAATCATCCGAAAGATCTTTCTGATGAATTGATCGATGCCATGGCGAGGCTTGAGACATTGATGCCGTATTTGCATCTTCCGGTTCAATCCGGCAGCGACGAAGTGTTAAAACGAATGAATAGACATTACACGGCCGATTGGTATAGAGATTTGATTAAAAAAATACGATTGGCGGTACCGGGTATTGCAATATCAACCGATATAATTGTTGGATTTTGTGGTGAAACAGAAGATCAATTTATGGAAACGTATCGACTGTTTGAAGATATTGGATGGGATATGGCGTATCTTGCTCAATATTCAACACGTGTAGGAACATTTGCCAGCAGGAATATGCAAGACGATGTACCTGCAGAGGTTAAGAGTGCCAGATGGCATAGGCTCAACGAATTATTGAAAAAATCTTCTCTAAAAGGACATAGTGTGTTTAAGGACAAAAATGTTAGCGTGCTTGTTGAACAATGCTACAATGGTATTTGCAAGGGAAGAAGCGAGCACTTCAAAACGGTGGTTTTCAATTACGACAAAGACCTCACGGGAACAATACAAAAAGTGCATATTACTAAGGCTCGTGAGTGGCAGCTTGAAGGAGATATTATGAAACCGTAGCTTTGATTCTGCGAACTCCCGCGCTTGAACTTTTTTCTTTTTTAAGCTTGAATGTGCCAAGTTCTCGTGTGTTTTCAACGTGTGGACCTCCGCAAATTTCCAAACTGAAATCACCTATTTTATAGACTTTGACGGTTTTTCCGTATTTGGATTCAAACAGTCCCATCGCTCCCTTTTCCTTTGCTTCTTCTACTGTCATTTCTTCGCACGTAATCGGCAATTCTTTTTTAATTTGCTCGTTTACCAGTTGTTCAACTTCTTGTTTTTGTTCGGGAGTAAGCTTGTCAGGATGTGAAAAATCGAATCGTAATCGCTCTACGGTAATGTTTGAACCGCGTTGCTCAACATGATTACCCAAAACACGTCGCAACGCTTCATGAAGTAAATGAGTTGCCGTATGAAGTTTTGTTGTTTGTTCGCTATGGTCGGCAAGGCCGCCGGCAAATTTTTTCTCCGCTCCAGCACGTGAACATTCTTGATGTTTTTTAAATGCCTTGCGATAACCTTCCATATCGACTGTGATGTTGTGCTCTTTTGCAAGCTCTTTGGTCATCTCAATAGGAAATCCATAGGTGTCGTACAGTTTAAACGCTATACGCCCGGGTAATGTCGGATTACTACCTTTCATTAAATTCGGCAATAATTTTTCAAATTCTTTTTCTCCCTGTAGCAGCGTTTTGCTGAATTGTTCTTCTTCTTTTTTCAGTTCGGCAATAATTTTATCGCTGAATCGTTCAAGTTCAGGATAAATATCACGATAATAATCGATATATATTTGTGCTATATCGGCTGTAAATGATTTTTCAATACCCATTTTTTTGCCAAAACGAATTGCTCTTCTTATCAGTCTGCGCAAAACATATCCTTGATCTGTATTTGAAGGGGCTATACCAAAAGGATCTCCCAGAATAAAAGTAGCTGCCCGAATATGATCGGCAACAATGCGTTGTGAAGAGACAAAGTCTTGCGGATTATCAATTCCCGCATGTTCTCGAATTTTTTTTAATGCTTCGGTAAACAGTTCGGTTTCAAATGGTGTTTCAACATCATTGAGTATTGCAAGTGCACGTTCAAATCCAAAGCCGGTATCAACATTTTTTTGTTCAAGAGGAGCATAACTACCATCTTCTTGTTTGTCATATTGCATGAAAACATCATTCCAAATCTCTACAAACTTTCCGCAATCACATGCTACGCCGTACTCGTCACATCCCGGGCATTTTTCTTTGCCGGTATCATAAAAAATTTCCGTATCGGGGCCGCATGGTCCGGTTTGTCCCGCCGGGCCCCACCAATTTTCTTTTTTACCGTAAAAATAGATGAGTTCGCCATGAAGTTTTTCACCTTCTCGTACTCTTTTAAATCCGAGTTCTTCCCAAACTTTTGCAGCTTCTTCATCTTTTGGGGCATCGTTATCTCCCGAGAAACAACTTACTGAAAGACGAGTCGGATCAAGACCTATGCCGCCGTCTTCAATGGAATTGGTAAGAAATTTGTAACTCATTTTTATCGCTTCTTCTTTGAAATAATCGCCAAGTGACCAATTGCCGAGCATCTCAAAAAAAGTAAGATGAGTTGTGTCGCCGACTTCGTCTATATCGTCGGTTCGAAGACATTTCTGTATATCAACAAGTCGTTTTCCCTGAGGATGTTTTTCGCCACACAAATAGGGAACCAAAGGATGCATCCCCGCTGTTGTAAAAAGAACGGTAGGATCGTTTTCCGGTATAAGAGAGGCACTTTCGATCCTTTTATGATCATGTTTGTTTGCAAAAAAATTGATAAATTGTTCACGAAGTTTATGCGCTTTCATTTTTATGGGTTTATAATCTCATGCATTCTAGAAAATATTCTTGTTAAAAACAAGAAAATTTGCGATAGTGTAACGGCGGAAACACCTTATTAATAATATTCTATGGCGAAAAAGAACAATAGTATTTTCACTCGAAAAGCAATGGGACTCATAATAGGTCTTATTGGTATCTTTTTATTGGTTTTTATAGTTTTTTACACCATATCCAGAGTTTTTAGACCACAGGATTTGGCAACTATGTTACCAAAAGATCGAGTTGTTGCGCTTACACAAATGAGCGTAAATCCACATCATGAACAGGTGCAGCGTTTTTATGAAGAATTGAACAAGTATGATGTGTATCATCCGAACAACATGCATGTTATTTTGGACTCATTGCTGAATGCCGATGTGACGCAGGAAGTATATCCGTGGCTCGACAGGCAAGTTGGAGCTGCCGTGTTACAACAAGGCGAAGCGAATGGAGAAACAGATATTGTATTGTTTTTTGAAACAAATAATAAAGAACAAACTCTTTCATTTTTAGAATCGCGAGGATTGCAAACGCAAGACGATTACTTGTTAAATGAACCATATGAAGGGGTGGAAATTTATCGTTACGCTTTGAGCCAAACATATAATTTTATGTTTTTAAATAATTACTTGGTTGTTGCCGATAGTGAATCGGTATTGCAATCTGTTATTGATGCTGACAAAAAAAATAAAAAACAATTGATTGCGGATAATTTATATCAAAAAGTAAGTCAAAATTTGCCGGTAAATTATCTTATGTTCGGTTATGTGGATATGGACAAGGCACGCGAAGTATTAAAGCAAAATGAGGCTTTTATGAGCCAAAAAGGAAAAGAATTGCTAGCGTTTGAACCGTTTTTAAAACTATACAATGCCTTTGGGTTAACTGCAGTCATGGAGAACGGCAATATAGCATTCCAATCATTTACCGCACTTGATGAAGAGTATTTGGTCGGTAAGGATTTTATTGATTTTGAAACAAAGTATAGAGCTAATTTGCTTAACTATGTACCGAAAGATCTTGTGTTTTTTGTGGGAGGGTTTGATTTGCAAAAGCAATTTCATCGTTATGCGGATATTATGAGTGCCGGCGGCGATGTTTCGTATCTTATTTTTGAAGGAATGTTACGAGCAAAAAAGAATGAATATATTGGGGCGGAAATTGATTTGGAAGAAGATATCTATCCGTTACTGGGAGGAGAATATGGATTTGCGATTAATAATCGTGAAGGATATGAGGCAACGACGATACTTGTTGAACTTGGCGATCCTCTTAAAGATAAGGAAATTATCGAAAGTATAATAGATAGTTTTATTCGGAAAAGTGCAATTTTAGCACCAACGATAATTGAAGTTGAATTGGAAGACGGGACGACAATGGAAGAAATTCAGACACTACCGGAAGAAATTATTCGTTCGACGGAAGATTATAATGGATACGAAATTAACGTCTTAACGGTTGGATCACAGCCATGGGGCATTTACTACATTATTGTTGATGATGTTTTTATTGCTACTTCACAGAAAGAACAAATTCATGCATCGATAGACTTATTTATGAATCAAAACGAAAGCGTGAAGAATAGTGCAATCTATCGTGAATCAATTGCTCCCGTTGTGCGTACAACAGACGAAGTGCTATATGCTAATGTCAATTACATGATTGAAAAAATGGGAGGAATGCCCGAATATTTAAGTGGATATATGGAGCCGTTTGAATCGATTGGTTCTGGGACTAATTACTTTAAAGATGGCATTTCTTCAATTCATTATATAAAAATTAATTAATGCCTCTTGTTCGTGATATAAAGAACCGCGATGCAAAAAAAACTCTGATTATTAAACTCGGAGATGATTCCAAGCGAACGCATGGCGAACAAAAGAAGAAA
>CAZPFH010000025.1:0-11135 GCA_964585825.1 uncultured Candidatus Peribacteria bacterium | reverse complement strand
TAGAGTACAACCCTTTGCGTATTTTTTAAACGACTTTTGTTATGGATAAACCTCGTTCTTGTATTGAATCTGCAGATGATTTTTCAAAACAAAACAAAGCCGAGCAAGTGCCATCGACTCGCGGCATTGCAATTGACGCTATTCGTAAAAACAAGAAACTTGAGGCTTTGACGACATTATTGGAAAACGATGAAATATGGGAGATACTTCAATCTCTTGACGAATATAAGTCATATCATAAGCTTATCGCCGTTGAACTTATTGAGCGACGAAGAGGTGCATCGGTTGCATGTTATCTACCTCTGTTAAACGTTGATCATTCGTTGGTCGCTGATTTGCTTATTAAAACCGGTAGAGCTGATGCCATAGGATTACATTGGGAAAACTTCACAAAACTGGATCGCTCATATTATAAGAAAAAACTAAAATCGTTAGGTATATCAACTTTGGAAAAGGATTCTTCAAGATAAATCTGATAATTCCAGCAGCTGAGCCGGTTTGGTGAAAAGGAATGTCGGCTTGGCGTTTTGCAGATCTTCTTTTTTATGATATCCCCAAGAAACACCAACCGTATGAACCTTTGCTTCCTTACCTTCTTTAATATCTCCTACCGTATCGCCTATGTAATACGTATTTTTTTCTTCAAAGCGCAGGCTATTCATTGATTGTTTTATTTTCTCAACTTTGCTGGTTTTTTCTTCCGCACCGTGGAGATGATTAAAAATGGAAGCGAGGTTATGTTTTTTTAAAAAAGTTTCGATAATGGTTGTATGATTAGAACTGATAATCCCCATAAGGTGATTATCGTTATGCAATGTTCGCAGCACATCTTCGATACCCTCAAATGGTTCATAAAGCGTTTCGTTCTCGAATGTCATTTTTTTCATGTCGTCGAGAAAAGCACGAGCCTTATTTGTTGGCAGCCCGGCATCGGCCAATCCTTCATAGACATTTTTATAGAAGAGCTTACTGATATCTTGCTCGGTATATGCATACGGCAGATTGTATTTTTTATGTATTTTATTATAAAAAACACGAACCAATCCCATGGAATCGGCGATTACGCCATCAAAGTCAAACAGTAATAATAGATGATTTTTTTTCATAGCAGGCAAAGTGTAATACGAAGGATCGGCAAATTCACGAAATAATGTTTGACAAAACTTTTAAAAATATTAATAATAATAAACCTGTAATACTGTCAGTGTGTCTATGGTAAGAAAGTATAGGTCGAATATGTCGCTTGTTGATCGTCTTGATGTTGTTGGCTGTTCAACTATTAGTCCGGAAAAGGCTGAGAAATATTGGCGAGAACATAAAAGTCATATGACGTGGGGGGTTCAGGAGGCGCTGAACCATTCGTGGTATCCAAAGGATATTGCTGTTTTGGGTGCGGGTCGCTGTAACGATATAAATCTGCTTGAAATAATGCAGCGAGGCAGCGTTGAAACAGTCGATTTATATGACCTGGACGCAACGGGAATGGATGAGGCATTGCATCATACTCGTGCCAAAATAAGCGCTCTGTTGCCTGAAGCTCTTGATTATGCGCAATTTAATCCGATTATGTGCGATGTAACATTTGTTTTGGAAGATATTTTAAAGCGCTTTGATAGCTTATACAGCCGGTTGCTTCATAGTGGCGTTGAAAAAGATTTTGTTGCTGCTCAAACAATGATTGTTACGAAGATTATTGAAGAAATACGCGACGCGGTTAGTCATCGTCCCGCACCGGACAAACAGTATGATGTGGTTGTTTCGGATTGTATTCTAAGCCAAATAGTGGTGACACTTGAGTTGCAGATAATAAAATTTTTCGATGCCCTGTTTAACGGAAAAAATATATCACATGAATTATGGGATACGATTAAACATTCTATTGATACACTTTTTGTGGAAGATCATTTTCGCGTGCTCACAGAAATGGTTAAGCCGCACGGAAGTCTTTTTATAGCCTCGGATAATACTTTGCTTATGCGCGGAAAAGTATCGCAGCAATATGTAGAAGAAAGTAAAAAATTTCATGTACAAGGATCTGTTCTTGATGTGGGGGAGGATTACATGCTGCAAGAAATAGAAATACCTCGTTTTAATTATTTAAACGGTGATCTTCGAGAGATGATTGATAAACATCTGCCCGGTTATACAATTCTTGATGAAAAACAATGGGAATGGAATCGCAATCCACATCAATTACAAAATAACGATACTATTTTTAGTGCCGAAAGGGTTCAGGGAGTGGTGCTTAAAAATCTTTCTCAAAAATAAATGGTGGGTCATACAGGAATCGAACCTGTGACCTTCTCCTTAAAAGGGAGCCGCTCTACCAACTGAGCTAATGACCCGCGGTAAATCTTTTGCCCGTACATTCTACGAATTGATGGCGGCTATGGCAAGCTAATTTTCCGGTTGGTCCGAAAAAAGGCTCATCGAAAGGAATGCAAAGGCCGGAAGCATAAACCAAACACTGTAATTATTGATGAGTGTTTGTGCTAAATTTGATTGATTGTATATATCTTGGAATGCCGGGCTCGCCGCTCCTCCTCCGCCGATAAACGAAGCACCGGAAATAAAAATAAGAGCAATACTGATAATCAGACATGCATTCAAGAAGCCGAATATTAAGTTTAATACAAGGCGAACCGTCGCCGATCTGTTGCCGGCAACATCAACAGTATATGATCCCCGTACCGAAAGAAGAACAATAATGGTAATAAACATTAGTATTTTCATAAGTACGACTGCCTGCTCCGGGGTTGATATATAAAAGAGTCGAAGTAATTTCATAAAGTTTTCTGATTGCACGAATGTCGCACCAAAAATATTTCCGACGGCATCGGCGAAAAAAGCGCCGACATAGGTCGCCAATATAACTTTTAAATTATTGTTTCTTCCTATAATAAAGCTATAGGCAACAATAATGCCGAAAAATACTATAATGAATAAATCCCATGTCAGACGTAAATCCATACCGCATATATTAAATCAACCAGTATCGTATAATATCTTGTTTTATTTGGCAAGTCTGCGTGTGACCGCCTATTTAAATTGATCGAAAAATCCACTTTTCCCGCCCGGCTTTAAATCCAGCTTGGCTTCCTGTGCCAATTCGGCATAGAGTTTTTTTTCTTTTTTTGAGAGTTTTGACGGAATATCGAGAATAATTTTCAAATAATGATCTCCTTTTTGATGAGTATTTACGCGAGGCATCCCGTATTCTTTAAGTTTAAAGACTTTCCCGCTTGCCGTACCTGCGGGTATTTTTAATTTAACTTTACCGTAAACTGTTTTTACATCGATTTCGTCGCCCAGCACGCCTTGCAAAAGATGAATTTCTTGTTCGGTATGAATATCATCGCCGCTTCGTACGAAATCTTTGTGCGGCCGAACGGTTATGTGAAGATATAAATCACCGTATGCACCGCCGCGGATTCCCGCTTCTCCTTTTCCGCTGAGCCTGATTGTTGAATCATTGCTTATGCCGGCGGGGATTTTAACTTTTACTTTTTCAGAAACTCGTTTTCTTGTTGTTCCGTGACAAACACTACATTTTTTTTCCGGTATACGGCCTTCACCATGACACTGGCTGCAGGTTCGTGAAGTGGCGATGTGTCCCAGAATGGTTTGCCTTACCTCTCGTACTTCTCCCGTGCCTTTACAAGTGCTGCAAGTGACAACCTTGCTACCCGGTTCGGCACCGGTTCCCTTACAATGATCACATTGATCGGCTTTGGTTATTTCCAGTTCCCGGTCGGTTCCCTGTACACTTTCTTCAAAACTTATTTTAATGCGGGCTTCTATATCTTCACCGCGAACAGGCCCTCGTTGTTGAGCTCTACGTTGACTGGTTTGTCCTCCTCCGCCACTGAAGAAGCTTTCAAATATATCTGCGAATCCTCCGCCAAAATTTGAAAAATCAAATCCTTGCGCGTTGCTGTTGAATCCGCCAAATCCATCACCGTATCCACCGCCACCGGGAGAGCCCTGCGTTGATCCGAACTGATCGTAAAAACTTCGTTTTTGTTTGTCGGATAAGGTTTCGTAGGCTTCGTTTATTTCTTTAAATTTCTTTTCGGCATCTTTGTCGCCTTTGTTTTTGTCGGGATGATATTTTTGCGCAAGTTTGCGATATGCTTTTTTGATTTCCGCATCCGAGGCGTTTCTATCGACACCGAGCGTACTGTACAAGTCTTTTTGCGGCATAATTTTTACTGATCGTAAGAGAATAGCGGGCTTCATTATATTACATATTGAAATTGAATCAAACTTTCGCTATCTTTGGGCGTGTGCTTAGAGCATACATGTGTTACAAAAACCGCGGCCCCATCGTCTAGCGGTTAGGACATCGCCCTCTCACGGCGGAAACAGGGGTTCGATTCCCCTTGGGGCTACCATATGGACTCAAGATGGACTCAAAACCCTTAACGCTCAAACAATTAAGAAATATGTCAATCTGATTTTCGAAACAAATAACCATTTTTAGTAGTTATCAATGACGAGTTTACGGAGGTTTTTAAAACGTGTACGGCAAGCAAAAAAGAGTAGGTTGAGCGGTAAATTTCAGGAGTAGTGATAAGTTAATTTTGTCGCTAGTTGCAGGGGAAAATCTAACGTGTACCATTGACGCATCAGTAACTATTGTTTACTCTTCATCTGAATACAGTCACAAGTAGAATTCCAAGAAACTCTCGTGAGAGAGCATAATGTTATTGCGTGCCTCACAAAACAAGCAAACGATACCTTTATATATAACGCTCATTGAAAATCAGGTTAAAAGAAAGAAAACGAATAAGAAAAGAACAACAATCGGTTGGGTTCAAAGTTGTGAGCTCAACATTAATATATGCCCGTAGACCCTGGGCTTATAGTGGGTCACTATTTTTTATCAATTATTTTTTTAACTTTAGAAAGCTATGGATCTTTCTTTGCGATCAATTCGCAAAAACATCGCGGCTCTCAGCGTTTTCGCGCTTATCGCAAGCATGCTTGTGGTAACGAACGTGGCAAATGCTGCTGCTGTAGATGTTTATGATGACGTCACAGGTGGCGAATGGTACGAGGCTGACGTTGATTGGGGACTCGATAACGGAGTTCTCGATGATACACAAGCGTATTTCCGAGCAGGAGATGACGCTTCACGTGCGGAATTCTTTACAATGGTTGCTCGAGGAGCTGCTATTCCTGAGACTGCATGTGACGAAACTTTATTCCCGGATCTAAGTGCGGATCACTGGGGGTGCGGATATTTAACTGCAATGGCTGAGGCCGGAATTGTTTCCGGTGACGGTGCAGGATCTGAAAACCCGGGATTTGTTCGACCTGACGATCCGGTGCTTCGAGCTGAAGCTGCAAAAGTTATCGTTGAATCATACGGACTTACCGGGACTGTTCTCGGTTCAGACGTATTTACCGACGTAGAACTTGGAGCGTGGTTCGATTCTTACATGGGAATTGCTAACGAAAACTGTGTTTTCCGAGGTGTTGACAACGGAAACACTGTTGAACCGGCTCGAAAAATTAATCGTGCTGAATCAGTTGTTGTAGTACAACGTGGTGCAAACCCAACTACAGACTGTGCGCCGGTTATCGAAGCTGGAGCTTTAACTGTTTCACTTGACGGATCTACTCCGGATACAGTTTCAATTCCACAAAACGGAGCAAACATTCCTTACTCTGTATTTAACTTTGCTGCTTCTGCAGACGAAGCCGTTCACGTTGAACAGGTTATAATCACTCGTGAAGGTCTTGGTCTTCCGGGAGATTTTACAAACCTAAAACTTTACGTTGACGGAGTACAAAAAGGTAGTGAAAAAACTATCAGTACATCAACAAATACTGCTACATTTAACCTAAGTAGTGATCCAATCGAGATTCCTGCCGGTTCAAGTGTGCTCGTAGAAGTACGTGCTGATATGAATGGTGTTTCAGGTTCTCAAAACCAACTATGTATAGCATCTGCTGATGATGTACTTGGTTATGGTGCTGATTCTGCCGGAGAAGTTTCTGTTGGTGGAACATTTGCTGTGTGCGGTGAAGCTATGGAAACCACTTCTGCCAGTGTAGGTACTTTGACTTATACTGTTAATCAACCTTCAACTGCTGATATCGATGTAGGTGATACTGATGTCATTATGACAAAAGTACGAATGGATATGGGTACTGAAGATGTAGAGGTTGAAAGAATTACCTTTAAACAAACAGGAAGTGCCGGAATGGACGACTTTGCTAACACCTCTCTATGGATTTCCGGATCTATGTATGCGGACAATCCAACGTGGGACGGTGATTTTGTAACATTCGACCTTTCTGAAGATCCTATTGCAATCGCAAAAGGAAACACAAAGACTGTTGAATTGCACACCGACATTGTTGGTGGCCTTGCTTCAACTGCTAACTTTGATATTTACAGAGATTGGCATATTGAAGGAACAGGACAAGTATATGGTTACGGTGTAAATGTTACTGAAGATGGTGCTTCTGTTACTCCAACCGCACGAAATATTATTGGTGGTAACGTTGCATTCTCACTTTCTTCTAACAACCCGGTTACCGGAGATGTTAAGAAAGGTGCAAATGACCATTCATTTACAAGATTTAATATTTCTACAGGTGGAGATGGCGTAACAGTTCGAAAACTTTCTTTGACTGTTAACAACGGTGCTGGAGATCCAACTTTAGCTTCAATTGATGATGTTAAGATCTGGGCTAAAAACTCTTCTGATGAATGGTATGTAGTTGCCGGTCCAAATGATTTCACAACTGGTGTTGCGGGAACTCAAACTGTGGCTTATACAGACACATTTGATATCCCTGCCGGTGTTACTCAAGAGTTCATGGTTACTGCGGATGTAGCTAATGCAGCTACTGCAGGTTGGACTTACGATATTGATGTAGCTAACGTTACGCTTCCTGCAAACACTGAACTTGAATATCTTTCTGACGGAACACCGCTTGACGTAACAGCTGATGTTACCGGTGGTCTTCTAAACGGTAATGTTATGACAGTTAACACTCCAACACTTACTGTCGTAGGTTCTGCTACTCCGGGTGCAAAATCGTATGTTCGAAACACAACCGATAAAGATCTTGTTGCATACGACATGAGCGCTTCGACTGCAGATGACCTTCGTGTAACCGGTCTTGTTGTTGATTGTAGTTGGGGTGGTGTTGGTGATTGCGCCACAGCATTCCAAAGCCTATACCTTTATGAAAAGGATGGTGCTACTTTGACGCAACTTGACGGTCCGCGATCAATGTCTGATCTTGGAGGCGGTAATGGTAATGTTACCTTCAGCTTCAACGAAACTATTGAAGCCGGATCAACAAAGAGATTCCTTGTAAGATCTGATCTTTCAAGCGGAGCTATTGCTGATACTTATACCTTTGGTGCAACTAGCGTAAATGCTGAAGATACCGATTCATCTTCTGCAACTATTGTTGGTATTCCTGTTGTAGGTGCTAACACTGTTACTGTTGCAACTAATGGCAATATGTCTTCACAAGGTGTGACAGATAGCAGCCTTATGGCTCGAATGGTAGCCGGACTTTCAACTGACGAACCGGTATTGAAACTTAAATTCTCTGCTGACGAACTTGAAGCATGGTATGTTAAGAAATTAGAATTTGATTTAAATGCTCCAATCAGTGGTGATGCTACTGTTTCAAAATTGAATGTTGATTATCTTGACAGTAACGGAGATCCTCAAACACAAACCGGAACTATTTCTGGTGGAACGGTTCAATTTGAAGGACTCGACATCTATGTTCCTGCTGGTAGCTCACAAACGGTAGACATCTCCCTTGATATGGGTGAAGTAACACCGGGTGGAGCTGTAGCCGGAGAAACATTAACAATCGACTTCGATGGTAATGGTGGATTATTCCAAGCAATTGGAGCTTCATCAGCTACTGCGGTAACAACATCTGTTGATGTTACTTCTAACACTCTACGACTTGCAAGCTCATATCCTATGATTGCAAGAAACGAACTTTCTACAGCGCTTTCAAACGGTGAGAAAGAACTTTATAGTGTAGATGTTGCTGCTGCTGACGAAGGAGATATCTCAGTTAAACAGCTATGTTTCGATGTAAATGACACTGCTGGTCTTACAGTAAGTGGTTATAAACTGTTTAGAAATGATGAAAGTAACGATCTGGCAACTGCCGGTGAAGTTGTTGTGACTTCTGCTGGTGGCCTATGTGGTGCTGCCGGAACAGGAGTTCTTGTTCAATGGGAAGATGGTGCTGTAGGTGGTGAAGATGAAATCGCTGCCGGAACAAGCAACACATATGTATTGAAAGGAACTGTCGCTGGCTCTGCTGCCGGAGAAAGTATCAATACAACATTGATTGGAGATTTAACTCCTGGTGCTGATCAAGGGGTTGTAGGTTCTGCTACTCCTTATACTGTTGGTGGTAATCCTGAAGCATTTGTATGGTCAGATCTTTCACTTTCTGGATCACATGTTTCTGATGAGTATACCGGAACTTCAGCTGACTTCCTTGACGGATACTTAGTTGACGGACTCTCTTCTGCTGGAGGACAAGTATTAAGTCAATAATAATTGTTTGATAGCTGAAAGAATCTGTTTTACAGATAAAGAAAAACCCCCCGTTTATCCGGGGGGTTTTTTGTTGTTTATTGAATTTTTAATGCACCTGATGTAACCTTACACGTAGGTATTATTAACGGTAATTATATGGTCAAAAAAATGTGTATGATGCTTATGATGTGCTTGTTTTGTATGCCATCTGTCAGTGCTTTTGTAATTAATGATGATTTTTCTGTGCAAATTGATGCACACGAAAATACAATGGATACTGTCGATGGGATAACCTTGGCTCAAGAATCACTGGAATTTAAAAAATTATTTATCAATCCGAATTTCCCAACGGAGCGTGATATGTATTTGTCAACCGAACAGGGAGTCTTTTTAAACCGACAGTATGATGCGAATTTTTTTAAACATGAATCGTTAACCGATTTGTTCCCTCATGGGTTTACCGAGGTAAAATTTGATGGAAGTTATAAAACGACGGGTATTATGCTTGCCTATGATAGTGAGCACGTGTACGTCTCATATAACCGAGGTGACTCATGGACGGAAAAAACTCCGGATACAAGTGAAGCTATTTTGTTTGCCAATTTCGGACCAAAATTTTCTCTTAACCCACAACTGTATTTTATTACGGAAAGCGGCTTGTATCGCATGAATGAATCTTCAGGTGATATAGAACAACTGGTTGAAAGTGTAGAGCCCGGAGCGGTTAAAAATTTCCGATATGTACCAACACAATTGGTGGATAATATCTTCTATGTTGCCAATGGGGATACGTTGCTAAAGACTGAAGATTACGGTGATACGTGGCTTGAATATCAATTTCCTGCTGGAATTCGTGATTTTGAAATAAAACAAAAAACATTAACTGATGGGCATTTGATGGTTTTAACAGAAGAAAACAGGATATATTACGCAACTGATGGTATGACATTTTATGAGCTCGATATTCCGGAAGAAATATCGTTTATTTATGCTGTAGATTATATTATTTTGACCGATCTTGGTTTTTACGTTACGTACGATGATGGTGAAGATTGGCAAAAAATGGATTATGATCCCGCTAAAACAAATGCAGTAAAAGATTATGATTTTGCTTTGGATGGAGCTAGTCAGAGTCTTTATATGATAAATGGGAATACGCTTTACAGAGATCCCGATAATAAAGAAGTGTTCAATGAATACATGGGCGGCCTTGAACAACCGGATACCTATGTAATGCAGGGCACCGCCACCTCGGTTAATCTTCTTGATGTAAGCACCGAACAATTTCCGGAAAGTTACCATGTGACCGATGCTATGCTTGTTGCCGATGGAGATTTGAACGATCAAACCATGGATTTTTCTATGACGGCCGATGGCGAGCACTGGGAAGCGGTGGAGCCGGGTATAGCTCACACTTTTGAATATCCCGGACAAGATCTGCGATGGAAGGTTGAAATGGAAACCACTGATTCTGCGGTAACGCCGGTGTTGCGTCAGGTTGAAATTGATTATGGAATGGAAGAGATGGAAGGATGTGCGGGATTCCCCGATGTTGCGCTTGACGATCCGTATTGTCCTGCAATTGAATATGTAAAAAATCAGGGCATTTTTAGCGGATATCCGGACGGAACGTTTGGGGCGGATATTGAAATTAATCGTGCCGAAACGGTAAAAGTAATCACGGAAGGATTTAACTATGAGATGCTTGAAGATGACGGAACCGACCTTGGATTTAGTGACGTTGAGCTCGGAGCATGGTATATGGGGTATTTAAATACGGCCCAAACCGCCGAGATTATCGAAGGGTATGGCGATGGCACATTTAAACCCGATGATGTTGTAAACTACGTCGAAATGATGAAGATTTTCCTTGAAACGGCGGAAGCGGATTTAACCGAGCCCGTCGGCGAGGATGCGTGGTATCAGCATTACATCGATTTTGCCACGGAAAACGGACTCACGGTTTATGAAGATCTTGACGCCGGCATGAAACGCGCCGATGTTGCTCAGCTCTTCTATGACTGGAGCATGATGTAATATGTATACACATTAAAAGAGTCGTCTTAAAACAAGGCGGCTCTTTTTTAATAATGTAATTCTTCCCTATGCCGTCCCTTCCTGCCACGAGTTCAAATACGCTATCTGTTCAGGCGTAAGCTCGTCTATTTGAACGCCCATTACATCAAGCTGAAGATTCGCAATTTCCGTGTCGATTTCTTCGGGGAGCATATGAACGCGCGCATCCAAAGACCCTTTGTTCTTAACCAAATATTCGCATGCAAGTGCCTGTCCGCAAAAACTCATCGACATAACTTCACTCGGATGTCCTTCCGCCGCACTCAAGTTGATTAATCGTCCGTCAGCTAAAATATACACATGGTTATCATTAGGCAGCGTGTAACGTTTCATAAATGGCCGTACACGCTTTTTTGATGTGCTCATGGTGTCAATGCCCGATACGTCGATTTCGATGTCGAAATGGCCCGAATTTGCCAAAATCGCACCGCTTTTCATGTGCCCTGCGTGTTCAGGTCTGGCACAACCGTGCGGGGTCTTGCGGATTGACAAATATTCTCCAGATGATATAAGGTA
>CAZPFH010000024.1:0-11574 GCA_964585825.1 uncultured Candidatus Peribacteria bacterium | reverse complement strand
AATCAAGATGAAGCAAAAGATATTGAAAAACAATTAAAAAGAAAATTAGCTTGTGGAGGAACAATTAAAGATAAAATTGTAGAACTTCAAGGAAATCATAAAGATAAAGCTAAGGCTTTTTTAGTTAAGAAAGGATATAATGAGGATTTAATAGATGCTTGATTTAAAAGATTTTGATTTGTTATCTAAAAAAGTTTTAATAGAAAACTCATCAGATCCAAGCAAAATTAATATGCAAGGAATCGTTATCTTTGTAACAGATTCAGAGATTGTTTTAAAACAAAAAGAAACAATTACTAAAATAAAAAAAAATGAAATGCAGAATGTTCCACATTATATGATTGATATCGTTAAGCCGGACGAACAATTTACGCTTGCCGATTTTGTAAATAAGGCAAAATTACATATAGAAGATATTTGTAAAAGAGGGAAGTTACCAATACTTGTTGGTGGCACCGGATTGTATATTCGTGCTATTTGCCAGAATTACGCTATTACTCGCATCCCTCCAAATAAAGTTTTGCGTGGGAAACTTAAAAAAGAATTGCACGAAAAAGGAGAACAATATATGTATGAAAAATTGAAAGAAGCTGATCCGCAGGCTGCCGAAAAAATTCATCCGCATAATCATCGTTATGTTATACGTGCGCTTGAAATAGCTGAAAGTGGTAAGAAAAAATCTCACAAGAAAAAAGAAACCCAATATGAAATTTTAAAATTTGGTATTGAGTGGGACAGGGAAAAATTGTATGAACGAATCAATAACCGTGCACGGGAGCAGGTTGAGGGAGGGCTTATTAATGAAACAAAAATGCTTTTGAAAAAAGGATATGATATATCTTTGCCCTCTATGTCATCACTGGGGTATCCGGAAATGGTTAGATATATAAATTCAGAGATTTCTCTTGAAGAGGCTTTGTCTTTGCTGCAGAAAAACACTAGAAATTACGCAAAAAGACAGCTAACATGGTTTCGCAGGGAGCCTGATGTCATCTGGATTTCAGGTGAAGAGCTTGCTACTAAAAAATAATATATGTCCGTACGTGGAAATAAATGGAATATTCTCAATACAACATCATGTAGCGTTATTGATAAAATATTAAAAAACAGAGGGTTAAGTGATCCTGAAGATTTGGAACGTTTTGTTAAGCCTGATTTTGAAAATGGTTTTCATGATCCGTTTCTTTTTCCCGGTATGCAAAAAATTGTTGATCGTATTTATAAAGCCATTGAAAAAAAAGAGCGCATTATTGTTTATGGAGATTATGATGTTGATGGTATTAGTGGTGCTGCAATTGTTGTTTTGACATTGGAGCATTTGGGGGCGAAAGTTTCATATCGTTTACCTCATAGGCTTAACGATGGGTATGGGATGAGTAAAAAATATATCAAGGAGTTTGAAGAAGCGAATGTAGGTCTTGTTATTACAGTTGATTGCGGCGTTTCAAATGCGCACGAAATTTCACTGGCAAAAGAAAAGGGTATCGATGTTATTGTTACGGATCATCATAAAATTCCGGAGAATTACCCTCATGATGCATATGAGGTGTTGCATCCGCTTCGTAAGGATAGCAAGTATCCGTTTAAAAAATTAACGGGTGCCGGGGTGGCGTTTAAATTGGCGCAAGCTTTGTTGAAAATTGAAAATGCTCAACATGAACACAAAAACTTAACTTTTTCTTTGCTAGACTTGGCAAGTCTTGGTACGGTTGCCGATTGCGGGCCAATTGTTGGAGAAAACAGACTGATTGTAAAAAAAGGATTGGAAATGTTGCCGCAAACAAAATGGGAGGGGCTGAGATTCTTGCAAGAACTTGCCGGTGTAAAGCTTGATAAACCGTTAAATACATATACGATTGGTTTTCAAATCGCTCCCAGGATTAACGCTGCAGGACGTATTGATTCGCCATATTATGCGCTACAGCTTCTTATCAATAATCAGGAAACTGCAAAAGCAAAGCGCCTTGCCGTGCAACTCGAAAAATTGAATCGAAAACGGCAAAACATGTTAAAAACGGCTATGGATGAGGCTGAATTACGAGTGAAAGAAAATTGTGATAAGCCTATTATTATTGAATATGATAAAAAATGGCATGTGGGTATTATCGGATTGGTTGCAGGTAGACTTGCCGAAAGATATACGCGTCCTGCTATTATTTTACAGGAATTTGACGATTATTTGGTTGCTTCGGCTAGAAGTCCGGAATTCTTTAATATTATCGAAGCGTTAACCGGTCATTCTGAGTTTCTTGATCATTACGGAGGACATGCTCAAGCAGCCGGTTTTAATATTGCAAAAGATAAATTGAAAGATTTTATAAAGGCTATTACATGTTATGCGGAGAAGAAGTTAAGTACATGTGATTGTTCTCCAAAATTGGCAATAGAGTGTGAAATAAAACCCGATGAGATTAATTGGGATACGCTTGAATTTATTCGATCATTGGAACCGTTTGGTATTGGTAATAACAGACCACGATTTTTATTAAAAGGAATAACGCTGAATCATGCTCGAACGGTGGGACGGGATAATCGTCATCTTTCAATGTCTTTTGATATGGGAGGAAAACAAATTCGAGGAATTGCGTTTAATTTTGGTGAGCATGTGGATTATGCACGGAAGCATCGCTCACTTGACGTTGTTTTTCAAATTGAAGAAAATGAATGGAAAGGCCAAAAGAATCTTCAATTAAAGCTGGTGGATTTTAAGTAGATGAACGTATGAACACTCAACAACTTCTCAAAATCCTGTACGTAATAATGGCTGTCCTTACGATATTTTTGATATATCTGCTTTATGTAGCCAATTCGTGTCAAACGTATGATGGTGAAATGTATGGTTTTGAATACCCCAATGAATACTTTATAGATCATCAGGATAACGGCATTCTCCTTGTTGAAGGTAAAAACGGACGTGCGGAAATTTTCAAAAAAGAAGAAGAGGAACGAGTCCACGGATTTTCAAGTTCAGGAGCAGAGGAATTTGAAAAAGAATTCGTACCAAAGGAAAAACTGGTAGTGGATGACTACGAAATATTGTTGTTTTATGAGGAAGGAGATGAGGGAACGGCACAAGCATTACGTCGTATTCCCGAGACGTTTAAGGCGCAGTAGATTAACCTCTTATACTGTTACAAATGAAGTTGTTGTCGATGCGTGGATTTTTTGCTATTGTAACGCCTTATTGATGCACATTCAGTGATTGACATGGAATGAAAAAGGTTTTATAATACATAGAACACGTAAAATTCTAAAAATGGCCGCGAATCAGATACAAGCCCAGATTATCCAGCTTATCCGAAAGAGTCAGAAAATTCTGATACTTCCTTCGTCTCCTCCCGATGGGGATTCGATTGGTTCGGCTCTGGCGCTATATTTGGTTTTGCGTAAGCTAAAAAAAGAGGCTACGGTGGTATGTACCGATCCGATTCCCGAAGTCTATCAGTTTCTTCCGACGACCAATATTATTGATAATAAACTTTCAACGTCAAACGACTTTATCGTAACGCTTGATTGTTCCAAAGCTAAGATCGATACGATTAAAACAAATTTGGAAGATAATAAGGTGAATATCATTATTACTCCAAAACAAGGTTCTATCGGTGAAAAAGAAACCTCATTTCATTATGGTCCGATGAAATATGACTTGGTTATAGTTGTTGATGCGGGTGATTTATCGCAGCTCGGAAAAATTTATGAACAGAATGCCGGTCTTTTCACACAAGTTCCGGTAATTAATATTGATCATCATGTAAGTAATAACCATTTCGGGAAGATTAATTTGGTTGATGTAATGGCTTCATCGGCAACAGAACTGCTTATTCCTATTATTGAAGAATATGCGAAAATTGAAGATAAAGAGCTTATAAACGAAGATGTTGCAACTCTGCTTTTGGCAGGCATTATTACCGATACGGGCAGTTTTCAAAATGCAAATACCAGTCCGAAAGCGTTTTCTTCAGCCTCTCATTTGCTTGGCTATGGGGCGCGTCAGCAAGAAATAATTCAACATATATATAAGACAAAAAATCTTACGATGCTCAAGTTGTGGGGACGTGTTCTTACTAAAATTCAATTTGATCCACTGTATAGAATTGTATGGTCGACTATTAGTCAGCAAGATTTTAAAGAGACGGACAGTAATGCAGAAGAAACCGGTGATATTATTGATGAATTGATGACAAATGCACCGGGGGCTGACGTTATTTTACTTATTAAAGAAAAGGGAGAGGGAATTGTTTCGTGCAGTGTGCGAACGACAAGTCAATCGATTGATGCAAGTGCTATTGCCGAATCGTTTGACGGTGGCGGGCACGTTCAGGCTGCCGGATTTAAGATTCATAGTAATGATTTAACGGCAACTGAAGAAAAAATTATTAAACGTGTTCGTGAATTTCAAGCTAAACGGCTAAATATTCATCCTGATGAGAAGCCGGAAGTCTTACAGGGAGTGCAAGCAACGCAAGGTGCGGCGCAAAAGAACGAACCGGTATGGGAGAAAGAAGAGATTAAGCCAGAAGAGCCTAAAAAAGAGGAATCGGAACCGGCTGAAGATAAAAAACAACCTGAAAAGACATCACCTCAAAAAAAGAAGAAAATTAAACGTGATGAAATTGTTGAACGTGTGCCTAAGAATGAAGATGAAATTGATCTTGAACCGGGCGTTACCTACCGTTTTGAACAATAGGATGCATAGTTAATCTATCTTTTCCATCAATTCTTCGGGAATATCAAAATTACTGTAGACGTTGGTAACATCGTCGTCATCTTCGAGTGCCTCCATAAATTTTAAAACCTTTTTGGCTTTGTTTTCATCGGTTATTTTTACTTCGTTTTCCGGGATATATGTAATTTCCGCTGATTCTACCTTAATACCGTTTTTTTCCAGATTATCTTTTACTTCATGGAGGGCTTGCGCGTCAGTATAGACTTCAATACTGTTTCCTTCTTTTTTAATATCTTCCGCCCCCGCATCGATAGCGGCAAGTTCGATTTCATCGTGTTTTTCTTTTGGAGCTTCTATTAAGAGTAATCCCTTTTTATGAAACAGATATGCAACACTTCCCGATGTTCCCATATTCCCTCCATTTTTCGATAAAATACTTTTAACACTTGCGACTGTTCGATTTTTATTGTCGGTTACCGTTTGAATATAAACAGCAATACCCGAAGGGCCGTATCCTTCGTACATGATTTCAGAAATTTCCGCTTGATCTTTAAGCTCTCCCGTTCCTCGTTTGATAGCTCGTTCAATGTTTGAGTTTGGCACATTTGCCGTTTTAGCGTTATCGATAGCGGTACGTAAAGAAGAGTTCATTTCCGGATCTCCTCCGCCTTCACGCGCGGCTATAGTAATAAGTTTCGAATGCATAGTGAAAATTTTGCCGCGTTTTGCATCGGCAGCTCCTTTTTTATGTTTTATTGAATGCCATTTGGAATGTCCGGACATATAAAAAATGTTTATTAAATACGTAGTGCGGCGATATTATAAGAGAATGGCTAATAAAAGACAAGCATCCTAATTTCCGGGAAGCTCGGAAGGCCCGTTGGAAAACGGCTCCGAAGAAGGGCCGACATGATTGTTTGATAATTCTTCGACAACGGGGTCGGGTTCCTGCTGCCCGCAGCCTACTAAAATGAAAAGTGAAAGTAAGGTTATGGCAATTATTTTTTTCATACGTAAAGAGTTAAAATGCTGAGGTTTGACCGTTTTGCATATCGAGTAACGTATCGGTTGAACGTTCGTATTTTAAGGTGATGTCGTAGGTTTCACTGTAAAAATAATCAATCGGCCCCGTTCCGACACCAATAGTATCTGTTTCAATAATTATTAAATCGTCAAACAAATCCATAGTTTCTTGCCCCATTTCTTCAACCAAAATTCGCTCCCGAACAATAGAAAGAACATCGGAAGAAGTTGAAGCTTGATACGGGATATAGCTGAGATTATCTATAATACCGTTGATTTGAGCTTGTATATGGTCGGTTGCATCAGACCATCCGTATGATGTGTAAATATGTAAAACCTTGTTTTCAGGCAAGAAAACAAAATAATCATCATGATCCAGGCTGACATTTAAGTTAAGTACCGAATAGCCATCAACCGTAAATGTGTTTCGTTGAAATGAACCAAAATTACTTTTATATACATATTCAAGATTTTCACTATAGTCATTTTTCGAAAGAACTTCCGTGTTATGATCAAGATGGAATGTCATACTTCCGGAATAGGGGAATGGAACTTCATATGAGCTTTGATGATTAACATTATCTTGACGCCAAAAAATCACCTGATCTTCATGATTTATTACTATCCAGTCAAAAGGTCGTTTGGTTTGGAACGCATGCTGCGCATGTGACTCAACCGGCCAATTGGTTGAAATATCAAACGGTGTTTCTTTATTTTCTTTTACTATTGCCATCCGATACATTAGCTCGATAAGTTCTCCTCGTGTTAAGGTGCGTGAAGCATTAAGCGTGCCGTCAGGTTGAGGCTCAATAATATTTTTTTGGTGGGCGTAATACGCGTAGGGAGCATACCACGCATTGCTTGATACATCGGGAAATACCAAAGTGTTTTCTTCCGGTGTTGGAGGTGTTATAGCGTTTGTTTCCAATATCATTTTTAATGTTTCTGCAATATTTTGTACATGTACCGGTTTGAAATAACCATCGTCATATCCTTCCACAATGCCTAATTCTTTAGCCTTTTTTATGTATGGATAAAACCACTCTTGCTGTGTTACATCGGGGAAAACCGGGTCGCCCGTATCATAACCGCTAACATCAACAGAGGATGCAAGTAAAATTATTTTAAGAGCCTCGGCTCGATTTGCTTCTTGTTGAGGCCTGAAGGTTCCATCAGGGTAACCTTCGATAACGCCTTGTTGCCTAAAATACTCTATGGAAGCGTAATACGGAGATTGCGTGTTAACATCGGGAAATGCTTCCGATGATGTCGTTTCTTGAGCGCAAACGGCTGGGATTCCCATGCAGAGTGCGCTTCCCAGTATAAGTGCTATAATTGTTGATCGTAGATTCACTATTTTTTTCTTTTAGCGATTTTAAGGCTTAAAAGAGGAACAAAAATGACAAACAATACTATGCAAATCCACTGCGTAAGCGTTAAATTGGCATAGCGAGGTTCGGCAAGTATATCTATGTCGTTGTTTCGCGTGAAATCAATAAGGAAACGAGCTATCGAATACCACACAATAAAAATGTATGACATAAGCCCCTCTTTTTTGATAAACGGTTTAACCAGAATAAGAAAAAGAAATAATACAAAAGCATTTATAGCAAGATATAAAGCCGGTTCATGTCGTAAATCATTTTCGAAATATGAACCGAGAGGGAATGTTGTTCGGCTACCCACATGGCTACCAATCAAATAATCACCAACTCGTCCCAGTGCGATAGCAATTGCAAGCCCCGGTGCAATAATATCTGCAACTTTCCAAAAAGAAAGTTTTTTAAACTTGGTATAAGCAAAAAGAACAAGTGCGGAAAGGAAAAAGCCTCCCATAAACACAAGTCCTCCATGATTAAGTTTAATAACCGTTGAAATATCATCACTAAACATTTCCCAGTATTGAGCGATGTAAAGTAATCTGCTGCCGATAATTGCTGCAATAAAAATTAAAATGAACATATCGATAAAATTTTCCGAGTTCATTTTTTTTCGTTTTGCTTCTTTGACGGCAAGGAGCAGTGCCAGCAGCATACCGAGGGCTACAAGAAGACCCCATATTTGGATGCCTACAGGTCCGACATTAATTGTCGTTACTTTTGAAAACATCATATTCTTTTTGTGTTAAGATTTATTGAATATACATGTCGATAATGGATTTGATTTTTTCATATTCTACAGCACCACCGACAAAGGTGTCGTTAATGAAAATTCCCGGTGTTCCACTAATTCCATAATCAATCGCTTCTTGCTTATGCTTTTGTATTTTATCAGCATGCGCATTATTTTCGAGACAGGTCGTAAATGTTTCATTTTGAATGCCAATATCAGTTGCCGCCGTATCGATAAAATCTAATATTTCTTGTTCGCCTAACAGAGATTGATTATTCATAATATAGTCATGCATTTCCCAAAATTTTTCTTGATCACCGGCACACTCGGCTGCCAAGGCAAGCAAAACGTCGGGCCCACCGCGATCAAAATGCTTATATGCATGGGTAATTTGTCCGGGATACTCCTCAAGAGCTTGAGACAGTACCGGTGCCATTTTTGCGCAATAAGGACAGGTAAAACTGCTATATTCGATAATGGTAATCGGAGATTCTTCTGGAGCCGCTCCCGTATAGCGTGCGTTGTCAACGGTAGGCAGGGAAAGGTAACTGTACGGTTGCAATTTCACCATGTAAATATCCTCCGATTGTGTAAAAAAGGAAGACGCATCCGTATAAAAATCGGTTTCGGTAATAGTTTCGTCAAAAAGTAATACAGGAATGGTTTTTAATGAGTATTGTTCAATATATTGCACTCCTTCTTCTTCATTTATATCAACGATTGTTGTTTCAAACTCACGCTCTATTTCAGTGGAAAGGTCCTGCATGTTCTCTTCAACATCGTAAGGTGGGTCGTCCAGGTACGGATCGGTAACAATAGTAAGTTCAATTGGTTTTGGTCCGGTTTCGATGCCAAAAGTATCATCAATAAAGGATTTAAAACCTTTGCTGTTATCGTAGGTGATAAGCCCTGCAAGTACGATTAATAGGATGATTGATGTTATCATCCAAGGATTAATATTCCTTTTCTGCTTCTGCACTTTTTTTGATTTGGGGGACTTCTTTTTGCTTTTTACCGCTTTTTTAGCCTTCTTTGAAGTTGTTTTTTTAGTAGCCATCAAGGAAAATTAGGGAAATAGAATTGTTCATTCCCCATAATATAGCACTATTGGCAATAGTCAAATTAATAAACCAGCTCGCCCGGTGAATATTTGTCTAAATTCTCTTTACCGATTTTGCTAATTATTTCGTCGATGACCTGATCAAATTTCACAATTTCTTGTGTTCCTTTTTCCATATTACGGATAATAATGGTTCCTTCGCGTACTTCCGTAATACCTAAAATGAGTGTGTAAGGAACGCCAAATTTATCTGCCAGTTTAAGCTGTTTTTTCATTGACCCCTTTCCTAAAGCTCCGATAGTTCGTATGCCTGTTTCTCTCATTTCATCAATGAGTTTAAGACATTTTTTCTTTGCTTGTTTCCCTAGTTGTGCAACAAAAACGTGAATATCGTCTTTATGTGGGACGCGAATTTTTTCACGCTTCATATGTGCGATAATGCGTTCCATGCCAGCGGCGTATCCAACTGCAGGCGTAGGTTGACCGCCCATGATTTCGACAAGGCCGTCATACCTTCCTCCACCGCCTATTGCATTTTGTGCTCCATCTTTAGCATCCCAGAATTCAAATACTGTATTTGAATAGTAATCAAGTCCGCGAACAAGTTTTGGATTTTCAGTGAATGGAATTTCAAGTTCGGTAAGATATTCTTTAACATCTTCGTAATACTCAAGACTATCTTTTGACAGATAATCTGTCATTTTAGGTGCAAGTTCAGCTAAAATCATGCAGTCTTCATTTTTGCAATCAAGCAATCGAAGAGGATTTTTTTCAAGTCTGTCTTTACAGTGTGTGCAGAGCGAACGTTCTTTTCCGTAATAATAATCTTTTAGTGCCTGAATATACTTTTGTCTGTCTTCAAGTGAACCTATGGTATTGATTTGAATATCGAACAGTTTTTCAATACCCAGATCTTCATTGATTTTATTGGCAATGAAAATAACTTGCGCATCTAAAGCGGCATCCAATTCACCGATAATTTCGTAACCGAATTGCCAAAATTGCCTGTATCGTCCTCTTTGCGGACGATCATATCTGAAATGTGGTTCAATATAATACAGTTCTACCGGCTGAGGTAATTGCTTCATGCCGTGTTGTATGTAGGCGCGTACAACGCCGGCGGTTCCTTCGGGTTTCAGTGTAAGACTGCGATTTTTTTTATCGTTAAAAGTGTACATCTCTTTTTCAACAATATCGGTTGCATCGCCTATACTTCGTGCGAATACATCGGTATACTCGAAAATCGGTGTTGAAATACGCTTAAACCCTGCTTGTCTAAGTCGATGACGTACGACTTTTTTAATATAGGTGTAATATTCATGATCATGAGGAAGAATGTCATGAACACCTTTCGGGGTTTGGAATGTTTTGGGTTTAGAGTCTTCCGAGGCCTTTTCGTTTTTTTCGTTTGCCATAGTGAAAATTAGTGCGTTAGAGTATATAATATACTTTTTTATTATTTAATCAAGTTTTCGGTATTTTCTTGTTGCCGTTTTGAATAAATGATCGATACATCATTTGTATGCCATGTCTTGACGCATGCCCCAGGCCGATAAGGATAAAAATAAGATCCCGTATGCGAAGAATTAGAACAAAAACGAAAACATTGATTGATACGCCGAGAACGGCGAAAATACCGGCATGGCTTCCTTCCAGCATGCCCAGTGCACCGGGCACGGGAATCATATATGAAATACCGGGAAGGGTTGCGCTTAAGAACGATTGTAAAAAGGTCAGTCTAACTCCCAGAAAAAGTGCTATTAAATAATGTTCGAAAACCATAAAGAAAACCATACAGAAAGACAAAAACATCAGAAATATAAAGCGCGGTACGTTTTTTGTGTAAAAATGAGCCATTTGTTTTTCGATATGCATGATTGATTTTTCACATTTTTTTATCCATTTGATTTTGTTGAGTTTGCAGAAATTTAATATTGAGCTGAAAAATCCGATATTCTTAATTGTTGCATAGTAAAACCAAAAAATAAGACTACCGAACAATATGATAAAGCCCAGAAGCATAAGTTCGACCTTACCGCTAAAAATCGAACCTTTAAAAAGTGAAACAATAATACCCGAGAAAATAAAAAGTATAAGTGCTGTATATTCAAAAATTTTGTCGATCACTGTTGATGAAATAGCAGTGCGTGTAGCAATGCCTTCTTCTTGAAGAAAAAAGATACGTACCGGTTCGCCGCCGGTTGTTGCGGAAGGAGTAAGATAACTGACGGCATAGGCCGACATTCTGTGTAAAAAAAGCCTATAGAAAGGAACCTTTTTCTTTTTATTGTGGTGCTTAAGAATAAGGCTCCAACGGTATGTGAAAAGAGCGAAATTAAGAAATGAAAGTACTAAGAAAATAATAAAATGTAAGAGGGAAAATTCAGCCAGTGTTGTTCCAATTTCCTCAAGGCCCGTATTGAATAGAACGGAGAGGAACAGAGAGATTCCGATAATGAGGAACAAGAGGAAGAAGAATGTTCGTTTAACCATAAGTGCTTATTGAAAACCTAGGAAACCCTTTACAGTGTACCGAATTTTTTTAAAAAGTAAAATCGGCATTAGGCATGATGGTGCGCCATGATTCATATTGGGTCGGTTTTTTTTGATAAAAAAAGTATCCGCATGAGGCAACCATGGCTGCATTATCGGTACAATACTGTATTTTTTTCGGATACCGTAAAGGAATATTGTATGGGTTGAATATACTTTT
>CAZPFH010000023.1:11284-11994 GCA_964585825.1 uncultured Candidatus Peribacteria bacterium | reverse complement strand
GAAAAGCTTGTTGAAGGAATTAATAGTGGTAAACAGCATCAAGTTTTGCTGGGGGCGACCGGAACGGGAAAAACATTTGTTATGGCAAATCTTATAGAACGCATACAGAGGCCTACATTGGTTATTGCTCATAATAAAACATTAACTGCTCAACTCTGCACGGAGTTTCAGGAATTTTTCCCGGAAAATGCAATAAGTTATTTTGTTTCCTATTATGATTATTATCAACCGGAAGCATACTTGCCTCATACCGATACATATATTGAAAAAGATTCTTCGATTAATGAGGAAATTAATAAATATCGTCATGCTGCAACACAAAATCTGTTAACACGGAAAGATGTTTTGATTGTAGCGTCTGTTTCTTGTATTTACGGATTGGGCAGTGTTGAAGAATATGGAAATGTTGCCGTGGAGCTTGAGGCGGGAAAAGATTACAAACGGGATAAAATGCTAAGACATTTGACGGATATTCAATACACGCGCAGCCAGCTTGAGTTCAGACGGGGAATGTTTCATGTATTAGGTGATACGATTGAAGTATATCCCCCATCGGGTGATACTATTTATCGGTTTGAATTTTTTGGCGATGAATTGGAGCGAATAAGCGAAGCTGATGCGTTTACGGGTGAAGAATTGCGCGAATTGCAGTCGGTTAAAATTTTTCCGGCAAAGCATGACGTAACAACAACGGAACGGATTAAGAAAGC
>CAZPFH010000023.1:6334-11274 GCA_964585825.1 uncultured Candidatus Peribacteria bacterium | reverse complement strand
GCAGTTGGTTCTATACAGGGCGATTTAAAAGAACGTTATGATCAGCTGAAAAAAGTTGGGAAACATATTGAAGCTGAGCGTCTTAAAACACGTACGGAATATGATATTGAAATGCTTTTGGAAACAGGATATTGCTCAGGGATAGAAAATTATACTCGTTACTTGAATTTACGCGAACCCGGTGAGCAGCCGGCGACACTTATCGATTATTTTCCCGATGATTTTGTTATGTTGATTGATGAATCGCACATGACGATCCCGCAAATAGGTGCGATGCATAACGGTAATTTATCCAGGAAACAAACACTTATCGAGCATGGATTTCGATTGCCGTCCGCTAATGACAATCGTCCGCTCAAGTTTGAAGAGTTTGAAAAACATATAAATAATGCTGTATATGTATCGGCCACTCCGGGTAAATATGAAATAGGCAAGACCAAAGGAAAGGTTGTTGAACAGATTATTCGACCGACGGGACTTATTGACCCCAAAGTTGAAGTAAGGCCGACAAAAGGACAAATACCTGATCTGTTAAAGGAAATAAAAAAGAGAATGAAGTCGAAAGAACGTGTGCTGGTTACGACTTTAACAAAACGTTCGGCTGAAGAATTAACCGATTATCTTGGTGAGCAAGGAATCAGAGTTAGATATTTGCATTCGGAAATCGATACGTTGGAACGTATCGAAATTATTCGCGATCTTCGTTTGGGGAAGTTTGATGTACTTGTTGGTATAAACCTTCTGCGTGAAGGCCTTGATCTTCCGGAAGTTTCCTTTATAGGTATTTTAGATGCCGATAAACAAGGTTTTTTACGTTCAACATCGGCGCTTATTCAAACTATTGGTCGTTGTGCTCGCAATATTAACGGATTTGTCGTTATGTATGGAGATCGTATCACCGATGCGATGCAAAAAGCTCTTGATGAAACAGAGAGACGACGAGAAAAACAAGTGGCTTACAACAAAAAGCATGGCATTACACCGCAGACCATCAAAAAGGCGATTAAGGATATTACGCTTCATGCAAAGAAAAAAGAAGAAAAGAAAATCAATAAAGGACAGATTCCAAAAGGAGAATTGGAACACCTTATTAAGACGCTTGAAGACCAAATGGATATGGCCGCTTATAACCTTGAATTTGAGAAAGCGGCTGAATTGCGTGATCAAATTGATATGTTACGTGAAGAACACGGCATGTAAACAAGTTACATTCCTTGACAAAACATAAGATAGTAATTATGATACCCCCTTATTTTCTAGCTTTATTTTAATTATGGAGAATAACGAGACAGGAGCTCATTTATCCGCAACGGAGCGCATGGGTTTAATGAAGTCCATACTACAGCAAGTTATAGACGCTGTTGCCGGCGTTGATTCTGATACTGATTCCGATGAATACATTGCAACGGCAAATCGTTTGCTTGAAGATTTTATTCTTCATATAGAGGCGGCCGGTCCCGACCTGACTCTTAATGATAACGCAAAGATGCTCTTGGATGCGATAAAGAATCGCGTTAATTTGCCACCTGAACATATTGCAAAATATTGTGCTCAAATGTTAGGCGTGCTGGATATGAATGAAAATAATAATTCGTTGTCTAATAAAGTCTTTATAAAAAAACTAAATGAACGTCTTGATACCGTACTTGTTGGCAAAGGTTCTCTTAAGAGCATATATCAATTGGAGCGTCATTTGGGTAAAGTAATCTATCTTGAAAATCAAAAGGCAAATGATAATATTCGCAAACTTTGTATTCATATAGAAAAATGTGTTGCCGATTCATTGGAAAAAGGAAATCAAGCAACACGTACAAGATTTTTAATGAACAGAATCGTATCGGCCATTATGCAGAATAAGGAAGAGTAAAAGCTTTTAAAAACGGCTTGTTTGTGCTATAATAAAACGATACAAAAATAAAAACACATCATGAATCATTCAATGGAAGACAATGATCCGGATCGTTTAGGTGATCATGTGGATTATGAGACCTGGTTGAAATCGCATGCGCCATCTGCAAAACCGTCGGTAAATACGCAGTTGCCGTTGGAGCGCGCTGTTGTTAATATGCTTTCAATGCGTGTTATGGAAGATGAATCCGCCCGATGGGAGGCTGTTTCGGAAGTTGCAACAGGATTCGGAAAGCTTTCCGATGACATTGAAAGTGCTATTAAAAGCCATTCATTTCAAGAATATTTAAATGCCCCCTATAAAGAAGGAGCTATGGAAACTATTGCCCATGATATGCAAGATTTGGTTGAACGTATCGAAAAAGAACATGGATCTCTTGATATCAGGCGTGCTTTATTGGGTGATGTTGTTGTTTCATTGCTGCGTCACGCATTAACGATGTTACAAGAACGTGTTTCCGCCGTACGCAATGCGGCTATTGAAGAACGTCATGTTAAGTTAAAAGAAGCATATACTTCATTTGAACGGTATCGTACCCGTTTTTTTAGTGAATTAACACAGGTTCTTGAATTTACAAATGATCCTTTTGCTCGCGCGGGCGGAGGTCCGTTTGAGAAAGAAATGATTGATACATTGCTGGATGCGTTAAAGGTTCCGGCGTTGCCAAAAGAAATGTTGCAAAAATATAAAAGACAGTATGATGAAGCGCAAAAAAAGAATACAGATATTGATTTTTCATCATTTGAAAAAGATTACCAGTGGTTTAATAATATTGATTTCAATCATGCAAAGCCGGATTTGCAAGATGAAATAGAGAAAAAACGCGAAGAGCTTGCTCATCAGAAAGAACAGATCGACCTTCGGCAAGCAAGTTCCGGTGTTCGCGAAACCATACTGAAAGAGTATAATTATTGGAAAAATATGACGCCTGAGAAACGGCACAAGCAATTACTACGATTGCGCGCTTTTGAGCTTTTAAAGCTGAGTGCCGGCAAAAAGCGGGTAAGTCCCGAGTTTATGTATGCACTATATCGAGAATACAAACAAATGGCATAATTGCCAGATTTATTCTACCAGCCCCCACCACCGCCGCCACCGAATCCTCCTCCCGAGAATCCGCCGGAAAATCCGCTACCACCACTCCAGGCGCTTTTACCGCTGCTTCGAGGTGAAGAAGCGAACGCGGTTTTTGCATGATTCGAGAAATTATTAAGACGATTGACCAGGTAATAGGTGTTAAAGTTTTGCATATCGTTACCACTAAACCAGGCCGGCGGATTTTTGTACAGGTCTTCAAATGCTTGTGCCCATTTTTCGCCCAACCCAAGAACCATGGCGTAGGGGAGCAATTTTTCGAAGAATAAATTTTGATCTTCTTGAAATTTAATTCTATCTCGTTCCGCTGTTCGAATATATTCTTCAAGACCTTTAATTTCAATTAACGTTTGTGCTCCTTTTAATGTTTTGCGTGGCATAATAAAGCTAAATCCTATAACCAGCGCGCCACTTAAAACAATGGCGATAACTCCGGTGAGACCGAGCCACAAGAAAACCATTCCACTGAGCGATAAGGTTATGGTTATAATGGCAATTCCTATGCCTAAATACATTGACTTAATATGCTCGGGGTTGTGAGCAAAGTATTTTTCTTTCACCAAATTGGCATAAATTTCTTTCTTTATTGAGCTTAATTTTTTATAAAATTTATATCGCAGATCCGAGATTTTCACTTTTTTCTTTCCATTGAAAATATTATCAAGAATTGTTTGTTCATGTGATTGTATTGTTTTTTCTCCTGCATAATCTTTAATAAGTTCCAATTCGTAATCCATATCGTCGAAGAAAAAGAATTTTTTCTCTTTTATTTCACGTATTTTTATATGGCCTTTAACGGCATATGTGATTATAACGCTGGTAATGTCTTGTAAGTCGACTTTTTCATCTATAATCGTTCCAACTTCTGTTGGCGTTAGTCCTTTTGGGGGTTTGTATCGAGGGATTATCGTATCTTTTGTTTTCGGATCTCGTCCGGTTGTATACCATCGCCAATACAGTAGCAAAAAGACAATGATGGGGATAAGCAGCGTCCAATTGTCGGTAATGAACCACCATAGCGCAGCTAACATTGAAGGTTTTTCAACAATGTCTGCGGGCCATCCCGCTACAATTGTAAACCCTTCTCTTTCGTATGCGGTTTCTTTCATTGTGTATTGAAAAGTTGTTTCATCGATAACTTCTGCCGTACATTGCTCTTCAATTGATCCTATAGATCCCGTATAACATGCGGCTTGAAGATCATCTGTTTCGATTAAAGAAGCTTTGTTTTCGGGCAAGTGAACGGTTACGCCGCTTTCAAGAACAGGCACTTCCCAATCGGTGAAAACGTTCCAGTAGAATTCTTGGTGATCGTCAAAATAGCTAATCGCTCTGTCTATTTCGTATGTAACAACATAAGTTACTATATCATTTCGTAATACATCCGGATCTCCGATGCGAATTGAATATGTGCCCCACGAATTGCCATGCTCTGCAATAGGATGAGGGTTTCCATTTTCATCGTTAACGCTGATTAATGAAAAACGAAGATTAAGCGGATTGCCAAACTCATTTTTGTAATTTAGCGGGATTTCTCGATAAATACCTCGGTGACTGTCGTTTGTGAAGTCCGCTTTTATAGTTTCTACAACATGTATTTTGCCTGACTCCATTATAGTTATATCTTGATTTACTTCAGGCAGATTCCAAGAAGTATAGGCATGAGTTACGGGTATCCATAAAAGAAAAAACCCGAGAATGACAAGTGCTTTCTTCATAAATAATACAGTGTTATTTGTCTTTCTTTGTATTGGTATCTTCTTTTTTATCCGAAAAGCTAACCTTAACGTTACGTCTTTCTTCATCTTCTATTTCGAAGTATTCACGTTTTTGAAAACCGAGCATTCCGGCAATAATATTGTTGGGGAAGACTTGTAGTTTTGTATTGAAATCTCGTACCGTTCCATTGTAATAACGTCGTGACATTTGGATGTGT
>CAZPFH010000023.1:0-6324 GCA_964585825.1 uncultured Candidatus Peribacteria bacterium | reverse complement strand
CATAAAGTTCTGGTTTGCTTTCAAGTCGGGATAGTTTTCAGCAACCGCAAAGAGTGATTTCAATGTTGAAGTTAACATATTTTCCGCTTTAGCAACCTCGTCCGGTGATTTTGCTTGCATTGCTTGACTGCGGGCTTTTGTTACTTCTTCAAAAACACCTTTTTCGTGCTTTGCATATCCTTTTACGGTTTCGACCATATTGGGAATCAAATCCCATCGTCTTTTTAATTGTGTGTCAATATCAGACCACCCTTCGTCAACTTTATTACGAAGCACGATAAGGGAGTTATATACAGCAATTGCAAAAAGTCCGATAAGGACCGCCGCACCCAGCACAATGTATAAGATTTCCATTGTTTTGTTGTTAATAATAGGCTAATGCAATTGTAGCAAATCCCACCTGTTTTGCCAGTATAAAAATCCCTGGCTTGACAAAACCCTCGATAACCTTTAAAGTTTTATCCTTTTTGTTTTTTTTCTGCTCTTAACAACTTTTACTATGGAAGGAAATAAAAATAATCCTGAAAAAGAAGTATCCTTTAAATTGGATATGAATCGATTATTACCTCATCAGGCCGATGTAGTTGATCGATATGAAGAAGAAATTGCTCCGGATGACAAAACGGTTGCGTATGCTCGTTTGGGAGAAGAAGTTATTGAATCTCTTGCCGCTCTCGGTGAAGCACCATATGCTTCTATTCTCGAAAATGCGTTTGAATATAAACTTGCCACATTTGACGATGAACTCGATGATCCTCTTCGTATACTTGATAACGCCACCGGTACAACAAAATTCTTTTATATGGTTGAAGAATTAACACGGCTGGGATTTGACGTGCATCGCGCATTGACTGACGAAGAAGAAGCGCACCTTGTTCAATATCTTGATGATTCGGAGAACGATCGGTTACCAGATGAAGATATTCCGGAGCGAATTAATAAATTTGTTACAAAAGCTGTCGAAATGGGTATTCCGCGTTGTCGTTTAAATCGTATTTTTAATAAAGCTAAAAATAGGTACGGCGTTCTTATAGGGCTGTCTAAATCTTTTTTGGATGAAGCAGGTGAAGATAAGTGGCCGGCCGATCGCGGATCGGGAAGTAATCATCCGTGTCGTTACGCTTATTTGCCGGATGGACTACAGCTGAAGCATATTACCAAAATTGTTCCGCTTGATGATACATCGCGTACAATTCTTGAAGATATGAAAGCTCAAGTTGAATACAATAAACGGGAAGATGAGAGAAAGTTGACAGTAAAAAAACATACCAACACTGTACGGAAAGGTGTTGAAGACTGCAATGTTCCTCTCCAATAGCACAACGATTTGGTTCAAGAAAACAACAGACTCGTACGTTGTTAAATCTTTATTGTTTAACGACCCAAAGACCCGAGTAAATCTCGTTTATGTTCTTCTTCTTGGAGTAAAATGTCTTCCAGTCCTCGTCTTATACCGTATTCTTTGAGTTCTTCAGCCATACCGATAAGTTCTTTATAAAGAGAAATTGCGATTTCTTCACCTTCAAGATCTTGTTCAAGCATGGCTTTTGAATCGTCAGAGATATTTCTTTCTTCAACATCGATTGTCGGTGTTCCTCCAAGGTCGCTGATCATATCCGAAACCGTTACGGCATGTGCCATCTCTTCATTTGAATGAATGACAAGTTCTTCCGCGATTGCATCATATTCAGGACCGGTGATAACCGCTGCGTGTTGAACATATTGTATTGCTGAAGCATATTCCCATTCGAGCGCTTTATTAAGTTTGTCGATGAATTCTTCTTTCGTTGGCATAGTGTGTAGGTTATTATTACGGTACTTATAATGTATCATAATGAAAACGTTCGTAAAGGGGACTGTTATTAAAGTGGATGACTTGATGCAAAAAGATTATTCGTATGTATTAAGTGAGCCGGGGGGACGCAATTTTCATAAAGAATTCAAACCGGAACTGACACCGAAACAGCTACTTGCAATGGGCGTGTTTGGCGGTAAATATATGACCGATTGCCGGGATGAATTTCCCGATTCATGGTATAAGAATGCAAAATTATGCCATGAGTTTCACGATCCGGACTTGAATTATTTTGGAATCAACGCTTCAAAGCCACTCTCTTATTGGCGTAAGAAAGGTTGGATTCATCCTGTTGATCCACGTGGGTGGTTTCAATGGTATTGTCGTTATTATCTTGGACGACGTATGGAAAATGAAGATACAAGACAAATTAAACGATGGAAGGCGATGAGGCGGCATATCGGACAGATTAAAAAGAATTGTGTGCCCGGTGATCTCTCGTGCCGAAAAAAACAACGACAGGCCCTTTTACATTGGGCGTATGACAGTCGGAAATTATAATTAAGGCCGCATAATGCTCTGTAAATTTTGGAACGCTATTTTTGCTTTTCCGAAACCTTTTTTGGTCGGGCCATCTGTTGTTAGTGCTTTTTGAAAATCTTCTATAATTTGCCGTGTTCGTTCGGCGCTGAGACCAACTTGATTCCCAATCTCTTTCAGGGGTTTCCCGTGTAAGAAACGTAATGTTATTATGGTGCTCATTTTTGTAGGAAGTGCATTTAATAATTCGTTTATTTTTGTTTGGGCATCGTGTTTGAGCGAATTTATTTCCGGAGTGGTGTTGTCGTGCAGATCTTTGATTATTTCTTGCACATGTATTGTCTCTTTGTCTTCATAGCATAAAAGTGGCTGATTTATTGAAATATACTGCTGCTTGGTTAAATTATTTTTATAAGAAAGATTTTCTTGATAGACGTTTTCCGGTATGCGTACCAATCGTGTTTTATTTATTTTCCATTTTCCGTACGCTCGTTGAATCATTGTATTTATATAAACTTTAATTTGAGCTTCGTGCAAAGAAAGATCGATTTTTGTTATATTTTCAAGCATATGAAGAAGAATATGCTGTGTAGCGTCTTCAAAATCATATATTTGTGTTCCTCCTGTTTGAATTTTTTCATTATGCCTATATCTTGTTGGTCCCCGATATCGTATTTTTCTTAAATAAAAATGTATAAATCTCATTAATTTTTTACACGCCTGCTCTTTTTCTTGCTTGTTTCCCGATTGTAAATTTATAACAGTTTGATGTATCAAACTATTTTGATTTTTTTCAGTACTATCTTCTGATGCAGAAGGAGATAGGGAAGAAGCATTTTTCTTTGTTTTTGTTTGTTGTGTCCTAGTCCTAACATAAGGTTCATCGTCTTGAGGATTTAATGTTTGATGTATTCTTTTTTTTACATCCGCTTTTGTTGTTTTTCCATATTGAATAGCGTGAAATAGTGCATCACGAATAAGCGCACATTGTCTAAGCGGCGTATGGGAGCCTACAGGGTCTAGCTCAGGCATGGTTTTTATTATATCCGCAGCTTTTACTGCAATTTTACGTTGCTTGTTGCATTTCAAATCGTATGTCAAAACCATATATTGTTTCAGTCAGCAAAGTTCGTTGGAAATAAATATACGATTTTTCAAAAGATTGTCAATAGCTGCCCGGTTGTTTCTTATTCTACCCGTTCATATATTTCAACCATTGTGCCGCCGAATTGCGTATTGGTGAATGTGAGTGTTTCCCCATCTTCGCTAATTGCGTAGGCATTAACATAGTTGGGAAGAACTTCACCCGGACAATCACTTGAATTGATCATAATGTCCATAGTTTCTTCGGTTGCAAACAAATCTCCGCTAATGGTGCAAACATTTGTTGATGAAGTATAAGTATCTTTTGTCATTGTTATCGTGCTTGGGACTACCTCTTGGGGTTCTCCATTCAATTTTGCGCTTACGCGAGACCATGTGCCCACATAGTTCGGATCTTCTAGAAATTCTTCGTCTTCTTCATCCTCGTCCTCCGCTATTTCTTCGTCTTCTTCAGGCATTTCATCTTCTTCCATCATTTCGTCTTCGTCCGGCATCTCATCTTCCTCAACCATTTCATCTTCCGGGATAGGTTCCTCATCGATCATTTCCTGTTCTTGCTGTGTAGAGGGGTCGTTTGTTTCTTCGGGTGGAGTTTGTTGATCTTCTCCACAAGCGGTGAAAGCAAGTAAAGCGATTAATGCGCACATGCTAATAATAATCTTTTTCATAAAAGGGGATTGTTAGAAATATACATGATAAGACCAAAACGCTGATAAAGTATAGCAGTTTGAGGTGATTATGCAAAAAATTGCAATTTTATCTGTTATAAAAAGGGTCTCTCAAACAGACAATTTCCGCATACAGCAACACACCATTTACAACAATATAAGCTGTTTCAGCATTTGAAAGCGATGATAGTAGCGATAATATGGTGAAAACCATACTCACAATAATAGCCCATTTTTGCCCTTTAAAAATACCAAGGGTAATAAAAACACCCAGAACAAAAATTGCAAGGAGCGGTATTATTACAATTGTCCCCATAGTTCCCATGAATTGGGCAAAGGGAAAGCTTGTTTCAGTTGCCATTTGTGACATTATTGCGCCTCCACCAAGGATCATCACCATAATGAAAACCATTGCTCCACCCAAGAATACTAGGCCGATTACATTCAAAATACCAAGAAGAGTTCCTTGCCATGGACGCGTATTGTTTATTTTTGCAGGAGTTTTTTTCATAATATAGAATTATATATTGCTTTATTATTTTGCCGCTTCAGCTTTTCTTACAGCTTCTTGTTGTTGTTCGATGCTAGCTTTAATCCTCATAACGCCTGTTATGGCGCTTCTTTCAGCTTCTGAAAGTTTCATCGAAATAAACTTAACCGTTTCTTTAAGATTTGGGAGCAACATGTGTTCAAGCGCGTTCACACGTCTTCTGGTTTTTTCCGTTTCTTCCGCAAGACGTTCGGCTTGTCGTTCAATTTCAGCCAGTTCGATAAGCTTTGGTAGCACTTCTTGAAATGCTTCAAGAGCTTTATCAAGTTCACCGCTGGTTTGAAGATAACCGTAATTTAGAATATTTCCTTCTTGTTTCAATGTAAAATTCGGAATACGTACACTCATAACGTTCTTTGTCTCAACATCCAGTGATACCTTCGCAGAAGGGTACAAGAGAGCATTTTCAAGCATTTCCGGATACATCATAGCCGAAGCTTGTACAAAGTTCTTAAAAGCGGCTTGCAATTGTTTTTCAACCTCTTTTCTAAGATTCCTAGCTTCACGGATAATTTCCATGAATTTTTGCATCAATCCATCTTGTTTGTCTCGCAAGAGCTTATGTCCTCTTTCAGCGGTTTTAATCTGCTTCTTGAGGTTAAGCAGCTCCATTCGAGTCGGATTTACATTTAGTTTAGCCATTATATCTAGTTATTTACGATTTCATATATTTCTCAACGTGTTCCGGCTTCACACGCTTAAGCTCATTTTTCGGTAAAATATTAAGAAGTTCCCATCCGAGTGTGAGCGATTTGATAATATCTCTATCTTCATATTCACCTTGTCGTACATATTGTTGCTCAAATTCGTTTGCAAACTTAAGGAATTTAAGATCAGAGTCCGAAAGTGCCGCTTCACCCAAGATAACCGCAAGCTCACGCACCTCTTTACCGCGGGCATATGCTGCGAAAAGTTGGTTCATAACGCCCGAATGATCTTCACGGGTTTTTCCTTTACCAATACCTTTATCTTTCAAACGAGAAAGAGAAGGCAGTACGTTAATATTTGGATAAATACCTTTTTTATGAAGATCTCGCGCAAGTACGATCTGTCCCTCGGTAATATAACCGGTAAGATCAGGAATCGGATGAGTAATATCGTCTTCCGGCATGGTTAAAATTGGAATTTGTGTAATAGATCCTTCTTTACCTTGTACACGTCCCGCTCGTTCATACAGAGTCGCAAGGTCGGTATAAAGATAGCCCGGGTAACCACGTCTTCCAGGGACCTCTTTACGTGCGGCAGATACTTCGCGAAGCGCCTCACAGTAGTTGGTAAGGTCGGTAAGGATTACAAGTACGTGCATCCCTTTTTCAAATGCAAGGTACTCAGCTGTTGTAAGTGCCATACGAGGAGTAGCAATACGCTCAACCACCGGATCATCGGCAGTATTGATGTATAGTACTGATCGTTCGATAGCACCGGTCTTTTTAAATTCATTTGTAAAATATTCCGCTTCTTCAAATGTTATACCCATCGCCGCAAAAACTACGGCAAAGTTTTCTTCATTTCCCGCATCTTCTTGAATATTTCCTTCATCATCAACTTTAATTACTTTTGCTTGTCTCGCAATTTGTGCTGCAAGCTGCGCATGTGGCAGACCCGCTCCCGAGAATATAGGGAGTTTTTGACCACGTACAAGCGTATTCATGGCATCAATGGTTGAT
>CAZPFH010000022.1:0-12186 GCA_964585825.1 uncultured Candidatus Peribacteria bacterium | reverse complement strand
CTGTTGCTTCTGATGATGCGACTCCGGCAGGAACATACCAAGAAACAGTAACGCTAACACAAACTGTTACTCCGTAGTTAACGCAATAAAATTTTGTAGCTAGCTTTAGAAATCCCCCTTCAAATAGGGGGATTTCTTTTTACCTATTGCTTGATTCACTGTTTTTAAAATGATAAAATATAACAAGTTACATTTCTTAACCTCCTACACGCATGAAAAAGTTTTTCAAATCACCGTTGCTCTTAATACTTGCAATTGTCGCAAGCATATTCTTACACAGTTTAAATGCTTTTGCTGTAAGCCTAAGTCCTAGTAAGCATACATTGGACGTTGAGCCGGGAAAAACCTATGAAGTATCTTATACATTAGACAAAGACTTTGATCATACTCAAACACTTACATATCAAGCCGAAATAGCCGGGTTGAGATATGAAACAGATGGTACAAAAACTATTCTTGAAGGAGAAGATAAAAACGATGAGCCATATTATTCGGTGTCAGGCTGGCCGTCGCAAAATAAATATGAAATTTCCGGACAAGAGGAGCCAATTATAACAATTCCTTTTGCTGTCCCTGAAGATACTCAATCTGGAACTTATTATTTTTATGTATTGCTTTCTGGGAAAAAGACTGTGGACAGCGAAGAAGGTGGTATTTTTGAAGTAAAAGGACGAATCGCAAGTCCGGTTGTTTTAACGGTTCAAGGAGAATCGGATATTGAAGAAAATATGACATTGGAGTCTTTTACAATTAATGAAGAAAAATACGAAAATGGAGAAATTGAATTTTTATTAACTTTCAAGAATGAATCTCCAGTCCAGTTGCTTCCTACGGGATCTATTCAAATTTTTGATTCTAATGATGAACAAGTAACAGGAATTGTTACGGAAACAACTAAATTAGGGGACGGAACTTCTGCCGTATTAAAAAGCCAAGATGAACTAACGATAAATAGGAAGATTAGCATTCCCCCTTCAACCACTTTAGATATTAAAGTTCCCTGGAAAGATAGAACAATTGGTTCCGGCAAATATACGGCAAAAGTAGAGGGGTATTTTGGGAAAGAAGGGAACTTCTCTTCAGATTTGGATTTTGAAATTAAAGAAGGAATGGAAGTTTCAAATATTGAAGCTCCGTTTTTTAATTTCGGATTACCTGTAAATTTTAATACTACGTTAAGAAATAACGGTGATACGGCTAAAACAGTTGATATTACATTGCGAGTTAATGGAATAATTGGAAATACTGTTTTTACCCAAGATGAAAAAAACGTATCTGTTTTGCCAAAAGCTGAAACTAAAGTTGGCAACCTTACATGGGACCATGGATTTGGCTTTGGTTATTATAACGTAACACTTGAATTAGTTGATGCAGAAGGCGCAAAACATATTAAATCCACCCCTATAGTTGTAATAGATGTAATTGGAATAGTTATTCTACTTGTTTTAATTACATTAATTGTTCTGTTTGTTAAAAAATATTTAAAACTAAAAGCGGCGGCAGAAAAAAATGGTAAAGAAAAAGAAGATAAATAGATAAAATAAGTTTAATTTTAATAGGCCAGCATTCTTGATTTTGCTGGCCTATTATGTTATAATATTAACTAGAAAAATAAAAATATTTATTTGTGTCTAAAAACAAAAATTTATTTAAATTAATCATTTCTTTATTATTATTATTCGGCTTTTACCAGCCTGTGTTGGCAGTGGTAACGGATTTTACGGTAACTCTTTCCCCTGCTGACGCAACAAATTTCACCTCTACCCCAAGTTATAATCCGGGAGCCGGAGAATGTGAATTAACTTGGGTATCAAGCACAACACCCAATATTACAAATCAAGAAATTTATGTTGACGATGGCTCAACTATAACGAGCCATTCTGTTGCATTCCCAGGCCCAAGCCTTGGTATGCCACCTGCATCACCGCTTGTAATAACAGGCCTAATACCTGGCTGGACATACATCCTAAGACACGTCTCTGAAGCGGGAACGCTGGAAAGTTCCGGCGTGTGGACAACTTGCACTCCCGCCATAGCCCTACCCGCTCCGGTCATGGATCCGGAACCGGCAACCACTGAAGGGACAAGCAACACCGTATATTGGACAAACGGTGGCGTTGATGACGCGACCATGGAGTGTAACGTGCAAATAAGCACAACAGACCTTAATGTGGACCCTCTCAGCTATGATCAGGAGAGCGGTTGGCAACCATGTACTTCATCAACAACAACATACGACCACACCTTCACCGGCCTTGCAACAGGCACAACATACTTCTATCACGTACAATCACGGACACCGGCTGACGGCCTCAGTCCATTTTCCAACGTAGTCTACTCTCAGCAAATCGACTCGGGCTATACGCCCCCGGACGATGGTGGCGGTGGCGCAGGAGGCAGACCACCGGCAGATCCCGATCCCGACCCCGTTTGCGGAAACGGCATCCTTGAAGAAGGAGAACAATGTGATGACGGAAACAATGTAAGCGGAGACGGCTGCTCGGCAACATGTGATATAGAACATGAAGCCCCCGAAGAACAAGTGTGCGGAAACGGTATTGTGGAAGAAGGCGAAGAATGTGATGACGGAAATACGGTAAGTGGTGATGGCTGTGACGCCGTATGTATGCTCGAAGATGAGCCCGTGTGCGGAAACGGCATCCTTGAAGAAGGAGAACAATGTGATGACGGAAACTTAATAAACGGAGACGGCTGCAGCGACACATGTGAACTGGAAGTTGTGCCCGTTACGTTTGAAATAAAAGGGAAACCCGAATTCCGCGTGGAACGGGCAACCCATCCGAATTTAAGCTTAAACTCAGAGTTTCTCGTACATAAACCCTCAATTGCAAACACCGACAGCGTACAAATCAAGCTGGACGACTTTGGTAACGCAACCTACGAAGGTGAAATAATTACGGGAACCTATGACTTTGGGCTTAACGGTGAAGCTCACAACACAAAAGTAATTCGCGGCATTGAAATAACATCGGAAACCCAAGTGGTAACACTGGACTTTACCTATGCCGATACCGCTGCGTTGATCGCCGGAGACATTGTCGACAACAACTATATCAACGGCGTGGATATGTCAAAACTTATCCAGCAATATCGCATGGAGGGCACCGAAGTGCTCAGTGATTTGAACAAAGAAGGCTACGTAAACGGTATTGACGCCTCTATCGTTATTACCAACTACAGAAAACAGGGAGAAAGCTTTTAAAATCTCCCTTTTTTTGATATAATATATAGATTAAAACCCAAACACATATAAAAATGAGCTCAAAACAATCCTTTACACACAAAATTGCCCTTTGGGTGGCAACGGCGGCTATTCTCATGAATACGGCTGCCCCTAGCGTACTTGCCGCGCGCATGTACTTTCAGGATAACCCAAACCTACGAAAAGGATGTCCGGGTGAAATTAATGTTATGTTAGACACGGAAGGTCAGCAAATTTCTGTAGCTGATGCGTTTATTAGCTACGATTCATCAAATCTGACCGTTAATGCTATAAATAATGCGTCTGCGTTTCAGGCAATAGCGCGTGCCGTTATCGAAGCAACGTCGCTCGATTTAAGTGCAATGAGTTTCGTCGGACCGTTTTTTAACGGAAACGGAGCATTTGCAAAACTCGATGTCGACGTTCCGCTAAGTGCATCAAGCGCTACCTTAACGTTTGATAAGAACTACGGAATAACGTCTTTGGCAGCTTACGAAGGTACCAATTACCTCACTGGCGCCACCGACAAAACCTTCACCTTCAAAAACCGATACAATCCGGATATTGACGGTGGATTCTGCGAACCCGACACAACCCCTCCGCAGGTAAATCTTATTATGCCGGGGAACGGTTCGGGAGGAAACGACGTGGATACCAATATTGTCTTTTCTCTGCAGGATAACAGGGCGGGAGTGGATATCGACACCCTCTCTTATAAAATAGGAGGCGTTAGTTATACCGAAAATTCGTCGCAAACCTCATATAGCGAATCAAGCGGCGTATACAGCGTAACAACAAATCCCGACAGTGACTTTTCCGAAGGTCAAAAAGTAGATGTTGAAGTATATATTTGTGATCAAAATACCGAACCGTCGGCAAACTGCCGAACCTGGCGCGGTTATTTTTACACCTATACCCCACCACCACCGGATCCGGTTTGTGGTGACGGGATAGTCACGTGGAGCGCCGGCGAACAATGTGATGACGGAAATTTAATAGACGGAGACGGTTGTAGTTCTCTATGTTTACTTGAATTTGAAATGGAAGAGTGTCCGCCATGTCCGGAATGTCCGGAATGCATATGTGAACCGGAAGAAGTGGAATTGCGCCAAGCGGCTGAAGAAGAAGAGAGTGATATTATTTCCGAAGAAATTAAAACCTCTGTTCCCGGATGTACAAGAAAAGATGTGGTACTTGAAGTAATAAACAAATTTGATGTAAAAGAACGATATTCTGCATATGACGCTCGTTGTAAAGACGATATAGAGCATTGTATGCTTCCGTTTTTAATACACTCGTCATACGATAAAGCCGATCCGTCTCAAGATCGTTATTATCCCGACGTATATCTCAAAGGGGAACGAAAAGAACCTCTCTTGGAAGACGATGCCGGGCCAATCGGTCAAAAATATAAAGATGCAATCCATCTGGCGACCCGTGTGGGTATGATCCATGGATTTTACGAAGATACACTCAATTTAAGCCCGTTCCGTCCCGAATGGAACATGACACGCATACAAATAGTTAAAGTGTTAAACTGGGCCGTTCTGGGGCAGCAATGGGAATATGAAGAAGAGTATATTGCCAAGATCGGCGGAGAAGAGAATCTGCAGAATGTTAAAGCACTCGCATCCGACCTTACGGCATGGTGGTATCCTCGATATTACAACCGTGCGTGTGAAGCCGGCATTTTCGCCTGTGATCCGGAGAGAGCCTTCGGACCGGACGAAATATGTGATCCGTCATGGAAACGAAATATTATGGCTAAATATCAAGTCTTCTACAAACAACAGGGAGATGATGGCTTTGAAGATGCCGACAACGATAATATCGTAGATCGAGACGAACAAAATGTTTTCTACACCGATCCGCAAGTAAAAGATACCGATGGTGACGGCCTTGACGACGGTGACGAAATAACAATTCATAAAACCAACCCGCTCATGGTCGACACCGATAAAGACGGTATTGACGATGCTGACGAAGTGGTAAAATATAAAACAGACCCTCTCAAATCGGATACCGACGGTGACGGAGTGCCCGATGGCATTGAAATCGAACTTGGAACCGATCCTCTTAATAAAATGAGTTTCCCTGCCGATGCAAACGGCAACGGTATTGACGATGAATGGGAAATCAAATACGGCATTAGCCCGCAAAACGGTTCGGATGACACCGATAACGACGGCCTTTCCGATCTACTGGAATACAGATACGGAACAAATCCTCTTAATCCGGATACGGACGGAGACGGCATAAGCGATGCCGACGAAGTATTGGTGTACGGTTCAGACCCACTGGTGATCACTCAAGAAAGTGATTTGGGCATGATTATAACCAATATTGCGGATGGCATGACATTAACCGATACAAGGCCGCTTGTTCAAGGCTATGCGCCACAAAAAGAGATGACCGTTGAAGTCTTCCTACGCAACGAATTCGGCCATGAAGTATCGCTTGGTAAAACCACTTCGGATGTCGGTAATGCATGGATGCTAACGCCTGAATACGACCTTCTTGACGGTGAATTCTTCTTGCTTGCAAAAGGTTTGGATCCAACAAACAAGCAAGTACTAAGCTCGCCGCTTATTAAAGTAAAACTCGACTCTTCGTTACAAGTTGACGAGCCTCAACCGGAACGACTTGCGGATAAAACGATTACCGACGATGTCTTGCTTGAAAGTTTACGCATAGATATTAGCGACAGTAAACCTATACTTATCGGTAAAACCGGTTACAAGAATCGCGTTGTCGCCACTTGGCAAAGTGTTATCGGAACATCGGCTATTGTTGCCGACCTTGCCGGCGGTGAATTCCGTATAGAAGCACCAAAAGAATTACCATTCGGTGAACACAGCGTGTCGGTTTATGCAATTCGCGAAAGCGACCAGGCCGTAAGTAAAGTGGTTACTCTTAACTTTACCATTAAAGAACCTGTTACTTCGGTACTCCGAGGTGTAGCGTTCGGTAAAGAGATGGGCTTCCCTAACTATGTATGGTTTATTATCATCATCGGTGGTGGTGGACTCATCGGCTTCGGTATGTGGTACGATCGCAAAAAACACGGTAAGAAAAAATAAAAGCGATATGATACAATAAGGACACTAACCTTATTGCTATGCTGGAGACATTGATATATTTGGCTATCGCCCTTGTTGTTGTAATTTCTATTCATGAAGCGGCACATGCTTTTGTCGCCCATAAGCTCGGTGACGATACGGCAAAAAACCAAGGACGCCTAACGTTAAATCCGTTGGCTCACTTGGATCCTATCGGAACATTAATGATTTTTATTGCACACTTTGGCTGGGGAAAGCCGGTTCCGGTTAATCCATATAATTTTAAAGATCCGGTTAAAGATTCCGCTTTGGTTTCTTTGGCGGGACCGGCAAGTAATTTTGCCACAGCGCTGATATGTTCTATTCCCCTTAAATACTTTGGAGGGGCTATGCCTGTTGCTGTCAGCAATATTCTATGGACCGTAACCGATCTGAGCATCCTGCTCGGTATTTTTAATTTACTGCCGTTTCCCCCCTTGGACGGATCAAAGATTTTTGCGGTTTTGGTTCCTCATAAATATCGCACAAGATATTTTGAATTCATGGAGCGTTCGCAAATATATTTTGTAGCTTTTTTGCTTATAGACATCGTACTTATAAGACGATATATAGGTTTTTCAATTATATGGTCGGTTTTGATCAATGTGTTTGATTTCGTTAAAATCCTCATCTTCCTGGGGGGATAACATGAAAGGTTTACAGGCTTTGTCCACCCGCTTTTTTCAACATATGGTGTTTTAATATGGTTCTCCCCCGAAATGTTGTGGAGGCAGACTTGGGGCGGTTGAAACCCTTCGTAAAGAATGGTAGGATAAAAACACTCTGATTTGTTCGTTAGAACAATATCATGCAAACCCATCTCATCACTAAGGGGATCTTATCATTTATATGAACCGTGGTTCATATCTGCGGAACCCCACCTAAAATAATTAGGTTTGTGCATGACTTCGATTCGACGGCAACTCGGAGTTTTTTATGTCTGTACTTTTCTGCAAACTCTTAGTTGTTGGTAACAATAACGCCGGCGGGAAGTTCAAACCGTTCGCTTGGAATATCAACGTCAACACTAACGTTCACCGCGGTGGCTTTGTTGGTAATTCCCGCAAGGGTAACTTCTTTTTGAAGGACAATCCCGTTCCATATACACGCGCTTCCCACGTTCGGAATTTCATAAACTTCACATTCGTGTCCCGCAACCGTTGATGTAATAACCGGTTCGGGTAACTCAGCGCTTTCTTTTAATCCCAGGCTCTTTTTAATTAAATACGCCTCTTGTTCTTCCGGATCAAGCTCAAGCATATCTGTATATTGTGTGTTTGGCGCTTTCACCGCCGTCATTTTATCAAGATTGGCAATATATTTTGTTGAACCGAGATACAGTTCAAATGTACGGCTTTCTTTGTCCGGAGTTGTAACAAAAGTTGAAACGGCCTTTTCGTCGCCACGTATAAAGAGCGACTGATCCCCTTCCGTATTTCCGCTGAGCTCATACTGAATAACCGCTGTTTCAAAAGGGTATACGCTTAATTTGTTGGGATAAGATTCTCCATCACACCCCACAAATAACAACGTAGCCCCGGCAAGGGTTAGAAATCCGATAAACGAAATGATTTTTTTCATGTAAAAGTATTTAATAATACAACGATAAAGGTACCACAATTGTGCTTTCTCGGCAACGAAGATCATCGCTTAAGATCTTTCTTTTTCTCTTTTATAAGCTTCTTTAATTTTGGCATTTGTTTTTTTGCAGCATCTTCCCCAAATTTCACCGCTTCTTTTATTCGTTCAAACTGCAACATGCCTATATCCATAGTGTTCGGCTCTATAATAACATCGGGATGGCCGGTTAAAAATGATATTTTTTCGTTTAATTTGCGAGCAACTTCAATTGTTCGCATTAAAATATGAATCATTAATGTAATATTACGTTTTGCTCCTTCAAGCATACCGTGTTTTGTCTTTTTTAGTTGTTCCGGCTTGGTATAAAATTTATCCCATACCATGGCCGATATATATTGCCGCGCCGTCATGTTTTCCGTATGAACACCGATAACGATATCCATATCGCTCTCGCGCAAATAGTCAACCGGTGTCGGATTAAGCAATGCGCCGTCAACCATATATTTCCCGTCAACAAAAACGGGCGGGAAAATGCCCGGAATGGCTGATGCCGCTTCAATCGCCTCAAGCAGCCTTCCTTCGGTCATTCGCACCTCTTTTCCTTCTTCCAAATCCAGACCGAGTGCCATAAACGGAATTTTACAGTCTGCAAAAGTTTTATCTCCTACAAATTCGTAAAATACTTTTCGTATGTCGTCTTGCCTTATTAAGCTTTCATGAAAATAGTGAAAATTATTCGGTGAAAAAATGCTGTTCGTTGCAAAAAATTTATAGGCGTTTTTTTCTAAATCTTCGATAGACATTCCAAGGCTGTACCCGGCACCGATAACGGCACCCATGCTGGCTCCGGTTATCAAGTCCGGCTTTATTCCGCTTTCTTCAAGAACTTTTAAAATGCCGATATGGGCAAGCCCTTTTGCTCCGCCGGATCCCAGCGCTATACCAACTTTTAAACCGTTAACGGGCATATACCAATAAAATTAAGCTTTATACAAGACTGATCGCTCCTTGTGCAAAGAGAATAAGAAGCACACCAAGCCCAATCATAAGAAAACCCGTAATAAGACGCATCCATCTTTTATATTTATCTTTCCAGTGTTTGATGTCAAGAGTTGCGGTACCAAAATAAGCAAGCAGTACAATAATAAGAAGAGGTAAGACAAAAATAAAGTTATACAAAAGCAGATACATAACCGCCATAAAATCCATCCGTTCGGCTAGTAGCGTAGTTATTGCCAAATAAGGACCACCTGTGCAGGGAAGCTCAACCGCTGAAACAATAATCCCCAATATAATAGCCGCAATAACTGTGCCCTCTTCGGCATATTTTTTTATCCGATCAATTTGTGAAGCCGGAATGGAAAGCGAAAAACCCTTCCCGTACCAAAAGAAATCTTTTACTTCGACAAGCCCGAGAATAATAACTAAAAATCCGGTCATAATGCCGACCATTTCGCCGATTTGCAGCTGGTGAATAACGGTAAGCAGTCCGAGCCCCGCCAAAAAGTATGTAACAAAAACGGCGGAAACATAAATCATACCTGTAATAAGCATCTTTCGTTTATGTTCCGAAAGTACAAGAAGTGCAGAAACAAGTAATACCAAAACACCGATTGCACAAGGGTTTATAGAGTCTACAAGGGCGGTAATAATAACAGTGGGAAGTCGCAAGTCGTTCATGAAAAAAGTGGTTATCAACAAGTTATAAACATATTAACAATCGGCAACTTCGGCCAATTCGGGAAGTCCGGTCTCCCCAATCTTTTTGGTTCCATCGGGAAATTCCCATGTTGGAACGCCGGTTATGCCGGCAGCTTGGCATTTTCGTGCAGAATCCAGGTCTACATTCGGATTACATTCAACATATTCAATGTATTTAAATGATTCGCCAAATGCGTCTTTTTGCTTTTGGCAATGACCGCACCCGACAGATCCATACATAACAACGTCTTTTTCGCCGAGACATTGTGCAAGCGCGGCTATCTCTTCCGATGACATTTCTCCTTCAACCGTGTCCGTTGAACATCCCGCGAAAGAAACAAGTAAAAGACAAGAAAGTAAAGTAAGCGCTGTTTTTCTCATAAAGTTTCAGATTAAAAATTAGCAGAATTCACATACCTTCGTTTCTTTTTTTCCTTCAAAGATAATAACATTAACCCATATTTGCATCCCCAAAATAACAAAAATCAACAGTTGTTGAGTTAAATAAAGCGGTGCAACGGCACCAAGAAGAGCAATTTCTGCATAACTTAAGTAAAACGCATATAAAGCGGCCACATATGAGGCCCATCGCCCTATATTTAAAACTGTTTGAGGGCGTAGAAATTTAATAAATCGATGAAATGGTACGCGCAACACAACCCCTGCGATACCAATAAAAAGAAGTGTATAAAAAATAATACCAAGAAGTGCATGTGGAACCCCAAACAAAGTGGCATACTGTGTTGTTGCTATTCCCCCGCAGCCGAAAAACCCATCAACGGAGCATGTTGTTGATCCGTTCTGAAGATAATAATCGTAGGTTAGAAGGGCTGAAAGTATTATGTTTATAAGAACAAAAAACACGGTCGCGCTTAGAATTTTGTTTACTTTTGGTCGTATCAGTTTTGGTTCGTTTGTTTTAGTCATAAGACGTTGTTCATTAAAGTGTTCATAAAGGGCTCGGAGACCTGGAAAAGTATATCACTTTTGCACTTTAAACAAAAGACTTAAGGCGCATAAAGTGTAAAGTGTTCATAACTTGTGTGTTAACTTTTTCTTATTATAACGATAAGCAAAACGGACAAATAAAAAAATATATTGAAATACAATTTGTGTAAAGCTGGCAAGAAGTACTACTACTGTTTTTTATAAATATAATATTACTCTTTAAAAAAGAAGGGGATTTTGTATAATAGTTATGAACATTTTAAACATATATATTTATGAAACTTTTTTGTAGCCAAAAGGATTTATCGTATGCATTGAATACGGTTAACAAGGCGATCAGTCCAAACAATACATTGCCGGTTTTAAATAACATCCTAATTAAAGCCGAAGGGAAGAAATTATTTCTATCCGCAACAAACCTTGAACTTGCCATTAGTTTGTTTATTGATGCGGACGTAAGAAATGAAGGTGCAATAACCGTTCCGGCTCGTCTTGTAACAAACTACGTCTCTTTATTGCAAAGCGAAAAAATCGAAATGCATTTGATGGACGGGCTTACGCTAAGTATTAAATCTAACCAGTCCGAAACAAAGATAAAGGGTATTAATGCAGACGAATTTCCGCTTATTCCAAAAATCGAACAACCGAAAAACATTACCATACCAACCGAGGATCTTATTAAGGCGATTAACAGAACGGTTTTTGCAGTATCTCAAAATCCCTCAAAACCCGTACTGTCCGGAGTTAACTTTATTATCGACAAAGATCAATTAAAGGTTGTATCTACCGACAGCTACCGGCTTGCCGAACAAAAACTTACCTTAAAAGAACGTGCGGATTTTGATTTGCAATCGATTGTACCGGCCAGAACAGTGCAAGAACTGGGTAAAGTTTTATCAAAAACACCTGAAAAGAAAGTGACTATAGAATTTTCTCAGAGTCAGATTCTGTTTAAGATTGGAGAAACCGAATTAACATCCAGGTTGATAGAGGGCTCTTTTCCGGCTTATGAGAAGATTTTTCCAAAAACCAATAAAACAAAAATTGAAGTTGGTATAGACGAGCTTTCGCAGACGGTTAAGCGTGTATCTCTTTTTGCACGTGAAAACAACAATAATATTAAATTGGCGGCAACAAATGACGGAAAATTATTAATATCTACGGACGAGACGAAGATTGGTGAAGAAAAAGCAGAGCTTTCCATTGAAATTACAGGCGAAAACAACAAAATAGCTCTTAACGCACAATATCTTGCAGATGTGCTTTCGTATATTGACAGCGAAAAAGTTTGTATTGAATTAAACGACAAACTTTCTCCTGCCGCAATAAAACCTTGCAAAGAAGAAGGCTATGTGTATATTATCATGCCACTGAAGATATAATCTCCCTTCGGTTTTAACGAATAATATTGGTAGCGAAAGAACGAAAATTACAGTCCTTTTTTGGAACTGTCCAAAATGTACGTATTTTGGATCTTTTCCATAAACAAAAAAATGTTTCAGTAAGTGGCGCAGGAAACGCTACCACAAAAGCGTTTATCGTTTTTGAATTGTTAAAAAAGTTTTCCGATTACAAAAAGGTTGTTTGGGTCGTTAACGGCAAAACAGAGCAAGAGAACCTTGTGAAAAACCTTCA
>CAZPFH010000021.1:0-12695 GCA_964585825.1 uncultured Candidatus Peribacteria bacterium | reverse complement strand
GCAAAAGTGCTCCTTTTTCACCTTTCGTTTCAATAAAAAAAGAAACCATATTTGCAAGTTCGTGCTTTCCAATATCAAGCTTTTTTTGTATCAATTGAACTTCATAACTATTGGCGATCAATCCTTCGGCATGTGTTATGAGTTTATGAAGTTCTCGTGCATCAAAAGCTGGGGTCATCTGTCCCGGATCAAAAATATAGGGAATGTGATTGTCTGTAAGCTCTTTAGCCAGTGAAATGGTCCGTTTACATGTGTCGGGAGATAAAATTGCTCTATCAATCAATGAATAATCATTTTTAGACAATTTTTTGTCACATGAGAGGTCATTCATTGCTTCGGGAGCAAAAATCGTCAACTGATTTCCGTTTTTGTCAGTCAAAATATTAGCTGAAGCTGTTAACTTGCTTGTTGAGCGACCAATATATCGGGTATTGATATTATGGTTATGCAATCTTTGCTCGTAACGCTCAAAATCTGTGCCGGCAACACCATAAATAAAAGGACTTTCTCCTAAAATACTCATTCCATAAGCAATATTAGGGGCGCAGCCTCCAAAGAACATAGTTCTTTGCGATGCGGTAAAGGCAATATTAAGTTCATGCAAGTGATCGATCAATAAGGCGTCTTTAAAAACACCATCATATTTCATAATAAAATCATACGCTATAGAGCCGCTAATAAGGGTGGTTTTTTGCATAGAACCGCTTTTAAGAGGTGCGTACCGTCTTTTTTTGGCTTTTTTCATTCCCCTTTGAATATAACGACTGCTGTTGTCTGCCGTTATAATGTTTCTTAATAAATATATCTCGAGCAATATCGTTTGCTCTGAATAAACTTTCAAATGTTCCCGCATCGGTCCATCGTTTTTTTACAATGGTTGCCGTAAGATCTCCTCGCTTAATGTACTCGTTATTCACGTCTGTAATTTCATATTCACCCCTGTTGGAAGGTTTTAATCCGGCGATAATATTAAACACATCGTTGTCGAAAATATAAAGGCCCGTTACGGCATAATTTGTTTTTGGCTGCTTAGGTTTTTCTTCGATATTAACGACTTTTTTACCTTTAAGCTCTGCAACGCCGAAACGAAAAGCATCATCAATTTCTTTTAAGAAAATATGTGCTCCTTTAGTATCTTTATGTTTTGCGATTTCTGAAGATAAATCATCTTCAAAAACATTGTCACCGAGGATAACGGCACAATTTTCATCTCCCACGAAAGGGCGTGCTAGACTTAGTGCCTGAGCGATACCCAACGGTCTGTTTTGCACGCGATATTGAAGATTACAATTAAGCTCATGTCCTTCTCCCAGTAGTTGCAAAAAGGCCCCCGCGTGCTTTATGCCAGACACGACAAGAATATCCTGTATTCCCGCATCGGTAAGCGTTTTAAGCGGGTAATATATCATTGGTTTATTATAGATAGGCAAAAGATGCTTATTTGTAACTTCCGTAAGAGGTTTTAGCCTATTCCCGTTCCCTCCGGCTAGAATAATTCCTTTCATAAATATATGTTATTTAATAGTAAGATGATGCAGATAATCATTAAGTGCCGCTTGATGTGTTCGGAGCAGTGGTCGCTTGGTGTTTTCCAGGGCGCAATTGTGGGGTCTTTTTGCCACTCTGTCAAGAGTTGTTGATTGAATGCGCTTTAAGTGTACATTAGGTAAATTTGCTCCGTCAAAAATTTCTTTTGCAAAATGGTACCATGAAACAGCGTGCTCATTAACAAGATGAAAGATGCCTGTCGGAATAGTTTCTTCAGATAACATTTCAATAACAGAATTAGCAAGATCATATGAATAAGTCGGTTTGCCAATTTGATCATCGACTACTTCTATGGATTTTCCTTTTTCTGCCAGATTGAGCATAGTCGTAACAAAATTACGTCCATGCATGCCAAAAAGCCACGAAGTGCGAATTATAGAATATTTATCTGTATTTCCCTGCACTTGTTGTTCGCCGAGGAGTTTAGATGTGCCATAGGTATTAATAGGGCAGGGAGGATCACTTTCAACATATGGTCTATTCTTTGTTCCGTCGAAAACATAGTCAGTACTGAAATAAACAAGGTGAGCGCCGATAGACTTACATATGGCGGCCAGAGGACCGTTTGCTTCTCCATTCACCTTCATGACGAAATTTTTTTTCGCTTCACATTCATCAACATATGTAAAAGCGGCCGCATTAATAACAATAGATGGCTTTATTTCACGCAATGTATTGGTAAGAGCCTTGGTATCGGTTATATCTAAATCTGCATGATTGAATGAAATTAGCTTATCACGAGATTTTTTCGAAAAAACATGACGTAATTCTCGTCCCAATAAACCGTTTTTTCCCAGAAGAATAATGTTCATGACATAAAAATGAAGCGAATGGGTCCTTTATTGGTTTAAATATTCTTTAACACGGGAAATGACATCATCAAATGCAATATTTTCCGATTTTTCTTTATCACGTTCTTTCCATTCAACGCTGTTTTTTTCCAAGGTTCGCTTACTGATAACCAGTCGTATTGGATTCCCAATCAAATCCGCATCATTAAATTTTTCACCTGCACGGGCGTCTCGATCATCATATAGTACTTCTATATGCTTTGAGCGTAACGATTCATAAAGTTTTTCAGACATTGCTTGCACATTTTCATCATCACCCAATTGAATAAGGTGAACTTGATATGGAGCAATTTCTTTTGGCCATATAATGCCATTTTTATCGTGAGATGCCTCAACAATAGTTCCTAAAAGGCGTGTATTGCCAATACCGTAACATCCCATAATAACCGGTTTTCGTTTTCCGTCGCTGTCGGTAAAGTGTAAATCAAAATCTTCACTGAATTTTGTTCCCAATTTAAAAATATTACCTGCCTCCACGGCTGTTTCTTCATGCAGTTTTTCTCCGCATTGCGGGCACACGAAGCCGTCTTTTACTTCAACGAAATCGACAAAATCTTTAATCTCAAAATCTCTGCCTATATTAACATTTGCCCAATCCGCACCTTTTTTATTAGCACCTGTTACGAAATTCTTCATTGTCTTGATTGAGTGATCGCCGATAAATGATATGGTTTCCAGTGGTTTTCCGTCATTTGCTACAGGAGAAATAAACCCTTCCACCAAATCGTATTTCTTGAGTTCTTCGCTTGTTGCCGGACGAGCTCTTTGTTGAAAGTATTTTTCTACCTTGTGTTCGTTAACGGAAAAGTCGCCTCGGATCAAAATCCCAACCGGACCTTGATCTTCGATCATATAGACTACGGTTTTTAGTACGCGCCATTCATCGCATTGGTGTGCGCGAGCATTTTCCGCAACTGTTTTTCCCCGTTCTACATCTACTTTTTTTAGTTCTTTTTCGGTTTCGTCTGATGAAGGACTATCGTATTTACCTTCCGCAACTTCAAGGTTTTGAGCAAACTTACAAGCGGAACATAAAATCATCGTATCTTCTCCCGCTTCGGTTTTAATGGAGAATTCATGCGAATACTTGTCGGTAAAAGCGCCGCCTGAAGCTTGCAGCACATAAACTTCCATGCCGCATCTGCTATAGACATTCAAATATGCTTCGATAGCTTTTTTATAATAGTTGTCGAGATCTTTTTCGCTTGTGTGAAAACTGTACATATCTTTCATACCGAATTCGCGACCGCGAAGTAATCCGGATTTTGCTCGTGGTTCATTTCTGAATTTAGTTTGCAATTGATAGACTGATAACGGCAAATCTTTGTAACTTTGGATTTGGCGTTTTGCCAGTGGAGTTACGGTTTCTTCATGGCTAGGGCCAAATACAAATTCTTTTTCTCCCGTTGAGGTTCGATATAAAATATCTTCCATAGTTTTGTCACGTCCGGTTTGCTGCCATAATTCAATCGGATGTAGTGCCGGCATTAAAATTTCTTGACCGCCGATAGCATTCATTTCTTCTCGAATTATGGAGTTAATTTTCTGTAGAACCCTCATTCCCAAGGGAAGAAACGAGTATATCCCTGAAGAGAGTTTGTCAATAAAACCGGCTTTGGTAAGAAGTTCGGCGTTTATACTGTTGGCGTCGTGAGGAGTTTCGTGTTTTGTCTTTCCGAAAAATGTACTGTAGCGCATAACATTCGATTAATTTCTTGAAGAGGGAAGTGGCTTATCACTTTTTTCTTTATGTTTTCGTTCTTCCATTTTTTTGGTGAGCTCTTCCCACCATTCTTTGTGTTTTTGGTACCAATCAAAGGTTTTTGCGATACCTTCTTCAAAGGTTACCGAGGGGCTCCAGCCCAGTTCTTTTTCAATTTTCGAAGCATCAATCGCATATCGTCTGTCGTGAGCCAGCCTGTCATCTACAAACATAATAAGATCCTCGCTTTTTCCCAGGAATTTCAATAATGTTTTTGTTATCTCAAGATTGGTTTTTTCATTATCACCACCAACATTGTATACCTCACCCGGTTTTCCTTTTGAAAGAATAGTATCAATAGCTCGGCAATGATCTATGACATATAGCCAGTCTCGCACATTCTTTCCGTCACCGTAAAGAGGTACCTTTTCTCCTTTGGTAATAAGTCTGAAAAAATAAGGAATAAGCTTCTCCGGAAATTGATAAGGCCCGTAATTATTAGAGCATCGACTTATAGTAACCGGCATTTTATACGTTTCGTAATACGATTGTACTAACAGATCCGCTGCCGCTTTTGATGCTGCATAAGGGCAGTTTGGAGCAAGTGGCGTTTTCTCCGTGAATTTTTCTGTAGTTTCGGTTCCCAAATCACCATATACTTCATCTGTTGAAATTTGATGATAGCGAGAAACACCATGTTTGCGTGCTGCTTCAAGCAATGTTTGCGTTCCGACAATATTAGTCATAACAAAAATGCTTGGCGAAGCAATACTTCGGTCAACATGCGTTTCGGCTGCAAAATTAACGACTACGTCAAATTTTTCCCGTTCAAAAAGGCTGTTAACCATTTTTACATCGGCAATATCTCCCTGCAAGAACCAGTATTTTTCCGTTTTTTCCAGATCTTTTAAATTGTTTAAATTGCCGGCATAGGTAAGGCGATCAAGTACCATAACTTGATCCTCCGGGTGTTTTTTTATGTAGTAGTGGGTGAAATTGGAGCCTATAAAGCCTGCTCCACCTGTTATTAAAACTTTTTTCATGAACGTATTTCTTTTATAAAATGATCAAAATTTCTTATGTAGTCATCGCCGTCATAATTGGTTGACGAAATCGCCAACAAAATAGCATTTTCTGAAAAGTTTGTGAATTCATGCCATACCATGCTGTCGACACGTACAGCATCACCTCGTGTATTTAAATCACGGGTTGTCCACGTTTTTCCATCATGGAGTTTTATGGTCATATTTCCCTGAAGGCATACGAAAAATTCATTTTCAATGCGATGAGCGTGTCCTCCGCGACCGTCACTTATATCAAAAGCATAATATACTCGTTTTGGGGTCCACGAAATATACTCTTTCAACTCTATTGGTGTCAGAGAGCCGCGTTTGTCTGTAAAAACGGGTAATGTGTGAAAGGAGAAGGGAGCCATAAGCTAACGTTCTAAAGGGTTCGAATTTTCTTTTCTTGTTTATAAATATCTAATATATCTCCTTCTTGCACATCGATTTTGTGTGAAATCTTTATTCCACACTCGTTTCCTTCCTTTACTTCTTTTACCGTTTCGTCAACTTTACGAAGTGATTCTATTTGAAATTCTCCCACAACCTCATCGTCGCGTAATATGCGCGCTTTTGCTTTACTTTCAATTCTTCCGTTTGTCACTTTACAACCGATAATCATTTGTTTTTTGCCGGAATAAAAGATCTTTTTTACATCTACTTTGCCAAGATCAACATCAATGATTTCAGGTTCAAGTAAGCCGGAAAGAAGCTTCTTAATGTCATCGATCAGTTTATAAATAATTTTGTATTGTAATATTTCTACTTGTTCACGTTCGGCTGTACTTTCAACCTGAGAAGGTACCTTAACATGGAATCCCACTACCAAGCCTCCACTAGCTGATGCCATCATAACGTCACTATCATTAATATTCCCAACGCCGGAATGGATGATTTTAATAGCCACTTCCTTATCTTTAATTTTATTAAGTGACTGATTGATTGCTTCAAGCGATCCTTTTGTATCTGCTTTAAGAACAATTTTCAATGTTTTTAATTTTCCGCTGGCAATACGCGCAATAATATCTTTTCCCGGGGAGATACCTTGAATTTTTGCATTATTATGAAGAGTTTCAAGTTGTGTTGCTCTCATACGTGCCGTTTTTTCATCTTTTACGACCTGCAAAACATCACCGCTTTGCGGAGTTTTTGATAATCCTGCAACAAGTACAGGTTTAGCAGGTCCCGCTTTTTTCATGTTTTTCCCGGTGTGGTCTTTCATTACTTTGATTCGACCATAACTGGTACCAACCACTACGTTATCCATAATTTCCAACGTTCCGGTATTTATCAAAACAGTGGCAACCGGCCCGAGATTTTTATCCAAATGTGATTCGATAACCGTTGCGACGGCATCTCTATTCGGATTTGCTTCTAAGTTTTCCATTTCGGCAACCAGAAGAATCATATCCAAAAGCGTATCCATTCCTTCGCCCGTTATTGCTGAAACGGGAGTCATTATCGTTTTCCCACCCCAGTCTTCCGCTTGTAATCCGTGCTCTGCAAGCTCACCTTTTACTTTATCTGGGTTGGCGTTTTGTTTATCGATTTTATTAATAGCGACAATAATAGGGATGCCTGCATCTTGTGCATGATTAATTGCTTCTATTGTTTGCGGTTTCACTCCTTCATCTGCGGCAACAACTAAAATAGCGATATCGGTTGCTTTGGCTCCGCGGGCTCTCATAGCTGTAAACGCTGCATGTCCCGGAGTATCTAAAAATGTTATTTTCTTTCCGTTTTTTTCAACTTGATAGGCGCCTATGTGCTGGGTAATTCCACCTGCTTCGGTATCGATAACATTAGCGCTGCGAATATAATCGAGAATCTTTGTCTTTCCATGATCAACATGTCCCATCACACTAATAATAGGGGGGCGAGGAGAAAGATCGCTTTTATCATCTTCCTTAAGAAGCGCTTCAAGATCACCTTCGAACAAGTCTTCAAGTGCGGCCTCGTCACGTTTTCTTTTTATCTTCACACCCAGATCTTCTGCAATAATAGCTGCAGTATCATAATCAATTTGTTGGTTTATATTGGCCAAAATGCCGTTCTTCATAAGTTCACCTATAACTTTTGCCGGATTGTTTCCGGTTTTTTCAGCAAATTCTTTTACCGAGATGACAGTTGGTATTAAAATCGGCTTTTTTGAGCCGGGTTTCTTTTTTGTGTCGCTCTTTTCATCATTACTGCTTTTGTCTTTATTTGATGTTTTCCCGGCTGTTTGTTTTCGTTGTTTTTTTATAATTTCTTTATCCAGCTCTTTATCGTACAGTTCTTCATAAATTTGAACTGTATCTTTTTCATTGTTTTTTGTTTGAAGATCACGAAGGTCTTCCATAACCAATTCAGCTGTTTCGTCATCGATGGTTCTTGCATTTGGTTTTACTTCAAATCCAAGCTTATTTATCTCTTCTTTTAGCTTTTTTGAAGTAATATCGAGTTGTTTTGCTAGATCAGCGATTTTTTTTGACATACAAAAAAAGGTACAATTTTTTTAAGGCGTGCTTAAGTGTAGGCAATAATGTTGAAAAAGTAAAGGATTATGTGATCAGAGGAGGCTTTGAATCTTCTCCGGTACTAAGAGCCTCTACGTGGGTTAGTTTGTCGGAAAAGCGTTGCATCTTTTTTTCTGAACGTTCATAGCTGTTGCGAGCGTGCCCTAAATGCTTTCCCACAAGCATGAATTCATCTCCAAATTTCACGAAATCTCCACGAAGACGTGATAGGGAAGTGAGAATCGCACCTGCCTGTTTTTCAATTTGAAATCCACGAAGTCCGATAAGGATAGTTTGAAGATATATATAAAATGTATTGGGAGAAACAGGAATAACTTTTTGATCAAACGCATAGGCACTCAAATTACGTTCATTTTTTTGTTCTTTTACTATCATCTCATAATAAACGTTTTCGGCAGGTACGTACATAAGAGCAAAATCAAGCGTCTTTTCGTCAGGAAGTATGTATTTGGTAGCAATTTCATCAATACGTTTTTTGACATCGTTGACAAAGGCCTTCCTATACTTGACATGAGCAGTTTCTTCCTTTGTTTCATACATTTTTTTATAATTTTCCAGTGGGAATTTGGAATCAACGGGAATAATATGATCTCGTAAATGAATAACGGCATCGACGGTATCACCTGTTTTAAAACTGTATTGCATGGTGTAATGATCTTGCGGAAGAATTTGTGCCAGAAGATCATGTAAAAATAGTTCGCCCAGCCCGCCACGCAATTTAGGAGCTTTTAGCAGTTCTTGCAATCCGGAAATATCTTTTCCAATATCGTAAATACGCTTATTGCCTTCTTCAATCTTCGACAACCTGCTGTTAACGGTATTAACTACTTTTGCAGCCGTATCAAGGCGTTCTCCAACTGAACGATGTTGTCTTTCCAGCATGGAAGTGTTTTCTTTAAGCCGTTCGTTAACTTGTGATGTTACGGAATTGAGTTGCTTGAGAACGTTGTCAGTAACATTATTCAAGTTTTGGGTCATATTTTGGGTCAAATCATCCAGCCTTTGATGCAAATGTGTTGCATCTGCTGTTTTTTTTAATTTTTGTTGAAAATAATAAAATGTGCTGATTATGACCAGGACCAATAAAGCCGTTGTAATAATAAAGAGTGTCTCCATAGATAATGATTAACAGGACTATATAGTACGTGAAAAAAAAGTTTTTTTACAGTTGACCTGTTAAAAAAATAGTGGTACAATATATGTGTAACAAAGATGAAAAATAAAAGAACTTTGAAAAATAGCGGTTTATTTCTGGGGAGAGACGGGATCTTAACTCGTTCCTCGTTTTAAGATTCCATCCCTCCCCAAAGAATGCGAAACCTTTTTGCATCTCTCTTCTGTCATTGTTGATACTCGTTTCTGACGGTGACTTTCCTTCGGGTTTGTTATCTTCAGGTGGTATATGTTTTGTTTTTGCAACTCATGTATCTAGGTATTGACGTTTTTGACACTAGATAGAAATCAGTTGATACCCTAATGCCTTCTCCTTGTGAGAATATTGCATTTTGGTACCAACAGGATTTCGCTGACTTTGTCAGTGAGGTGCTTTGGTTTTTTACCTCTTTGGGGAGTTTTTTATATTCAAATGTTTTGTATTTTGTACCATCCGATTTTACAGTTGACCTGTTAAAAAAATAGTGGTACAATATATGTGTAACAAAGATGAAAAATAAAAGAACTTTGAAAAATAGCGGTTTATTTCTGGGGAGAGACGGGATCTTAACTCGTTCCTCGTTTTAAGATTCCATCCCTCCCCAAAGAATGCGAAACCTTTTTGCATCTCTCTTCTGTCATTGTTGATACTCGTTTCTGACGGTGACTTTCCTTCGGGTTTGTTATCTTCAGGTGGTATATGTTTTGTTTTTGCAACTCATGTATCTAGGTATTGACGTTTTTGACACTAGATAGAAATCAGTTGATACCCTAATGCCTTCTCCTTGTGAGAATATTGCATTTTGGTACCAACAGGATTTCGCTGACTTTGTCAGTGAGGTGCTTTGGTTTTTTACCTCTTTGGGGAGTTTTTTATGTCTTATTTAGCTTTATTGCAAATAAGTCTGTATTCACAGAATTTACAAGCAAAGCCGGGTGTCGCTTCAAAGTCCGAATGAGTCAATTTGCGTGCTTGAGTGATGATTTCATTGTGTGATTTTTCGAGTTGCTCGTTGGTACGGCTTGTTGATTTTTTCTCGCCGCTTTCCAAAAAATATAGGCTGAGTTTAGACACGGGTATTTGATACACTTCTTTACACGCAAGTGCATATAATGATAATTGAAGATCTTTATCGATATTGGCGGACTTTTTTAATTTACCCGTTTTATAGTCGATAACCTCATAGGTTCCGTCTTGAAGAAGGTCAATTCTATCAATTCGTCCGGAAATGGTATGGTTGTCAGCTTTCAAATAAAAACTTTTTTCTATGAAAGCCGGAAGAATCCATGGATGAGAATTATTTTCATAATATTGTTTGAGAATTTCCAATCCTTTTTTCTTTCGAGTATTGTGATGAGCTTTACTTTCATAGCCTTCTTGAATCCAGTTTTTTTCGTATAATTCTTCACATTGCTGCAGCGTTATATCTTTATTTTTGAGAATATATTGATATATATCTTTTAAGGTATTGTGGATGGAAGTCCCGAAATTGGCCGCATGAGCAGTAGGTGTTGGAATCTGGTAAATATAGCGAAATTTATACTTAAGGGGGCATCGTGCAAACGTATCCAGTTTGCTATAGCTAAGCGTCTTGGGTTTATGGGTTATATCCGTCTTTTTCCTGTCAGTTTGCGATGAAGTGTCATGTTTTGTATCAGGTGTATTATAAGACGATTCATCACGTACTTCATGTGTTTTTGTTGTTGATGCTTCACATTTTGTTATTTCGTCGATAAACGGAGAAGGTTTCCATTTTTTAGGTCCTTGATATAGTCTGCTATATGTAAGATATAGATTTTCTTTTGCCCTGGTACAAGCGACATAACACAAACGTCTTTCTTCGCGAAGATGTATATTGCCTTCCGGTAGGTCTTCACTCACAAGATCATCGGGTATTTCAATGGGGTCGCGCCTGTTACGTCCCGGGAATCGTTGCTTGACCATGGAAGGAACAAAAACGACGGGAAATTGAAGACCTTTGGCAGCATGAATTGTTAATATTTGTATGGCATCTTGTGTAGTATTTGTGAGCGAGTTGTTTAACGTAGCTCCCGCTTCATCAAGCAACGTTAAATAGTCTAAAAAGGCTAGAAGGGAAGTGTCGGCGTGTGATTGCTCATATTCTTTGATGAGCTGCAAGAATGAGGCTATGGAAACAATTTTTTCTTCGTTTTCTACGCTCTGATTATCTTGCAGATATTGTATGTAACGGGATTGATTGATGAATTCACCGAGAATACGTGATACACGATTATATTTACTGAATGATATAACAGAGCCAAGCAGGTGAGATGCTTTTGAAAAATACTCATCTTCTTTAATTATGGAATAAAGCGATTTATGATTTGACTTTGCCTTATTGATAAGTAGCAAAATCTTTTCCATATCATAATCAAACACAGGCATTTTCAAAATTCTAAACAGAGCCAAATCATCTGTTGGATTTGTTAAAAAGCGCAGTACGGCAATCATATCTTTTATTTCGGGTAGCTGAGAAAGAGCCTGTTTGTTGCGTACCTGAAAGGGGATATGTCGTGCTTTAAATTCTTCAATAAAAGGTTTGGCAAGCGCATGATTTCTAACCAGAATAGCACATTCGTTAAAGTCTCGATTGTGGGATTCTTCCATAATTCGCCCTATAATAAATTCTGTTTCTTGTTGGTAATGAGGGAATTCATGTATTTCCACCGGCGCTTTTTTTTCATTCTGGCTATGCAGTTTTTTATCGATATGTTCTTGCGACTCCAAACGATGCGGATTGTTATATTGAATGAGTTCATACGAGCAATCAAGAATTTCTTGTGTGCTGCGATAATTTTCTTTAAGTACAACTTTGCGAGCATTGGGGAAATGATTATTAAACTCATTAATATTATTCATTGAAGCGCCCCGCCATCGATAAATACTTTGATCATCATCGCCGACAACTGTTATATTTTTTGTTTTCTTCGCAAGCATATGAACTATTTTGCTTTGTGCAAAATTGGTATCTTGAAATTCATCAACCAATATATAGGGGAAGCGTTTTTGATACTCTTCAAGCACTCGCGGTCTTTGTTCAAATAGTCTAAGTACGTAATATTGTAAGTCGTTAAAATCAAGAACATTATTTTTTATTAATAATTCTTGATATGTTGCATATGCCTTGGCTACCTCGAGCAGACGTTTTTTTTCTTCATCGTCTTCATCGTTTTCTTGATACTGCGTGGCAAACCGATGATACTCCTCAGGTGATATATCTTCATCTTTAAGACGTGAAAAATGTGTACCGAGAGCTGAAATAAACTTATTCGGATTTCCGAGTGGTCGGTAATAATCAAGATCGAAATCGAATAAATGTTGCTTGATAAACATCCACTGATCGATTTGATTCAAAATTGCGTATGACGTATCCAGGCCTATTTCCAGACCGTATTCTTTTAAAACGGAATCGCAAAAACCATGAAACGTATGTATAGCTATTTCTTCATAAGAATAGGGAAGTGCAATATCTACACGTTCGATCATTTCTTCGGTTGCTTTTTCTGTGAAAGTAAGTGCAAGAATTTCTGAAGGAGTTGCTTTGTTTTCCTTAAGCAAATGAATGATTCTTGATGTGATAACATGCGTTTTCCCTGTACCGGCACCGGCAATAATAAGAAGAGGGCCTTCTTCGTGCATGACGGCTTCAAGTTGTTCGGGATTAAGAGGTGAGAGTAATTTGTTCATGTTGATACTGTAGCTGGAAATTTGCAAAAAGCAAAGAGATAGAAGCCCTATATTCGTTGAATTAAAGCCAAAAATTTGCTATAATAATATGAATAGTTATAACAATTGTGTCCCATGGGTTTCAGTACACCGAAAAAATGGCTGAAAGAA
>CAZPFH010000020.1:0-12843 GCA_964585825.1 uncultured Candidatus Peribacteria bacterium | reverse complement strand
TTTTGCATATCAAGCAGATATTATGACTCTTTAAAAAAGGTACAATATGTCCTTTTTTAGTATAAAGTATTTTTTCTACAATAAAACCGTTTGCGCTAAATAGTTTTTTCAACTCTCGGGGTGTGAAAGCGTGATAATATCGATTTACTTCACCCTTCCCCCATGGAATAAATGTATCATTCCAATCGCACCGCCCTAATTGAACAATAAAGTTGAACAAAGACTTGAAAATGTACTTCCTGTAGCGCTTTTGAAACAAATTCCATACAGTTATTATAGCGGTTCCGTCTTTTTTTAATATTTGATTCATTTCCCGAACACTTTTATTGCGCAACTCTTGAGAGGGGATATGATGTAAGCTTGCAATTGAAAACAATATATCGTATTTGACTCCCCGTGGTAAATCCAATAAATCACCGACTAAAAAATGTGTACTTGAATAATTTTTTTGTGCAAATTCAATTAGAGTCTCATTGTTGTCGATACCGGTGTAGGAAATGTTTGGGATTTTACTTAAAAATGAATATAATCTTCCATTGCCACATCCAATGTCTGCAATTTTATCGCCCGGATTAATATAAGGTTTGAATAACGAAAAGTCTTTCCAAGGACGTTGCCTTGTTTGAGAAAATTCCGAAGCAATTTGAGTATAATCTTCGCGTACTTTCTTTAGTAATTTTTTTGCAGTGTTCTTGTTCATGAAGTACAATGTAAATCCGCTTGATATTACCTTACTAGAAGATATATGAACCGCAAGCAAGCCAGCATATTGGAAGAATTGGTCTTGGAAGCATTACAAAAGAATATTCGCTCTCAAAAGCAATTGCAGGCGCTTAAAAATGAATTCTGCAAGAGATATTCGATTAGCTCTCCAACCAATGTTTCGTTAATAAAAACATATAGAAAGCTTGTTAAAGAAGGTCGCATTAAAAAACAATATTATTTTTTGAAACTAATTCAAAAACGAAAAATTCGTTCGCAATCCGGCATAGCTAATATTACAGTATTAACAAAGGGTTACAGTTGTCCCGGTAATTGTATTTTTTGCCCTACAGAGCCGAAAATGCCAAAAAGTTATCTTTCAAGTGAGCCTGCAATGATGCGTGCGATATTGAATGATTTCGATGCGTATCGCCAAGTAGCCAATCGTTTAAAAGGGCTGGATCGCACAGGTCATCCAACGGAAAAAATTGAAATTATTGTTGCCGGAGGAACGTTTTCATACTATCCAAAACAATATCAAACTAACTTTATACGCGGAATATATAATGGCTTGAATGGCAAAAAATATCGTTCATTGAAGGAAGCTCAGCAGTATAACGAAACAGCGCAACATCGATGTGTTGGACTCTCTCTTGAAACGCGTCCGGATTGGATTAACAAGGAAGAAATTAAAAGAATGCGTATGTTGGGCGCTACAAAAGTAGAGATCGGTATACAATCCTTAGATGATAAAATTTTGGCTGAGAATAAACGAGGTCATGGCATCGATGCTGTTAAAAAAGCAATGAAACTCTTAAAAGATGCGGGATTCAAAATCAATGCGCATATGATGCCAAACTTATATGGAAGTACTATAAAAAAGGATAAACAGGTTTTCAAAGAGCTGTTTGATAACCAGGCGTATCGTCCTGATTGGCTGAAGATTTATCCTTGTGTCGTAACCCCTTATTCTCAATTGGAAACTTTATATAAAGAAGGCAAACATCTGCCGTATAATGATGATGAGCTGATAAAGCTAATGGCTTCATTGAAAAAGATGGTTCCGGAATATGTCCGTATTGCAAGGTTATATAGGGATATTCCCGCCGAAAGCATAGTCGGTGGTTCAAAATTATCAAATTTGCGCCAGTACGTTCATCAATATATGTCTGAGAAAGGGGAGCAGTGCAGGTGTATCCGATGTAGAGAAATTAAGCAAATTGTCCCTCGTGATGAAGATATCGAACTTATTGTACGTGAATATGAGTCGTCGGGTGGAAAAGAATTTTTCTTAAGTTATGAAGATGTGAAAAACGATAAGCTTATTTCTTTTTTACGACTTCGTTTTCCATCCCAGTTATATTCCAATAAAAAGCATTTTATACCCGAACTTGAAAATAGTGCTATTGTAAGAGAATTACATACTTACGGATCACATTTGGGATTACATAGCAGGAGAAAAGAAGCTGTGCAACATAAAGGATATGGCAAACGATTGTTGGAAAAAGCCCAGCAATTATGTAAGCAAGAAAGGGTAGGCAACTTGGCTGTTATAAGCGGAATTGGTGTGCGCGAATACTATCAAAAACGGGGGTTTTCTCTTAAAGGAACGTATATGTCTCGTGTGATTTTATGATCGTTCGTTAAAAAGACTGCCAGGTTTGAGAACAACTCGGGCCGCTTTACACACTTTATTAATCACGGAGTCCGTTGTATCTGTTTCCTGTTCGGCTTCTTGTTCCTGTTTAGCGTTTTCATTCACATAGAGGCCCAGCCATGTTGTTAACAATTTTTCTTTAAAGTCATTTTGTTGAATGGCCGGCATTTGTTCAACAATGTGTTCCAATAATGCTTTATACCCGACAGGTAATATGGTGGTAATATTGCTGGCAAGTTCGGCAATTTCTTTGATTAATGTTTGTTTGCGTTCTGCCTGATTGCAGTTAAAGCCCTGATATTGATCGATTTGATCTGTTAAGATAAGAAAATAATAGGTAACATCGCTTTGTTGTTCGGTAGAAAGATTTTTGTAGTTGTCGAGGAGGGAAGGAGGAAAATTTTGATTTTCAAAGATGTCTATTTTTGAACCGGAAGTATCTTTTTCGGTTACAAATATTTCGCTAGGATCATTTTTGAGATTCATTACAAATGTGATTTATAAAATTGATAAATGAAACATATAATATAAGGTAGGTGAGTGTCAACCCTGGTTATATAATTTTGCACAATATATCTTGTGCAAAGTAATGAGAAAATTAAAAAGAGTGGGGGTCTCTTTGGATAGTTTTAACTGTCCATTATACTTTTTTTAATGTTATGCGTTATATTACCCTACTTTTATCCCTTGAATAAGCCAATAACTGAAAACTTTCGATTTAAGCCGTTTTTTTCGTTTCGACGACTCATACTACCTTTTTAGTTGAAATTAAAATGATCTTTTTCTTCGTTTCCCTCATTTTTTTTGATATAGTTAATGACCCTGTTTAAGATCAAATTTTTATTATATGAAAAAAAATTTTCTACTTATTGATAATTACGATTCATTTACATTCAATTTATATCAACAATTGAATATTGAATCTGATGTAAACATTGATGTGATTCGTAATGATGATAATTTTTTCGCAAATCTTGACAGAGTTGGAAAGTATGACAAAATTATTATTTCGCCGGGACCCAAGCGGCCCGATAATGCAGGGATCTCATTATCTGTTGTAAAAAAATATTATAAGACAACCCCTATTTTAGGTGTATGTTTGGGGATGCAGTGCATTAATGAAGCGTTTGGGGGGATTACAGCTTCCTCTCCCCTCCCGATGCATGGCAAAACTTCTATTGTAGTTCATAATGGTGATGATATTTTTGCCGGTATAAAAAAAACTTTTTCTGTTGCTCGCTATCATTCTCTTATTGTAGATAAAGTTCCAAAAGAGCTTCGTATTGTTGCTCAAACCAAAACAGGAATTCCCATGGCACTTCGCCATACGCAATTTCCTGTTGTTGGTGTCCAGTTTCATCCAGAATCGTTTATGACCGATTGTGGATCTGTAATTATACGTAATTTTATATACTCTTTATGATCTCATCACTTCCTGTAATTCGTGATTTTCAAGCTATGGAGATTAAAACTAATCGCTCTCCCGAAGAATTTTATTCTCCATTTGCAAGGCAACCATATAGCGCTTTACTTACAGGGCAAGGACTTCCGGATAACAGTCGATATTCTTTTATAGGAATCAATCCTTTATATATTCACAGTTCATCAATTCATCCTTTTGATGATATCAATTATCTTCTTGAATACTTTTCGGTAAAAAAATATTCATACCCGATCTCTTTATGGAGTGGTATCGGACTGCTTGCATATGATGCTCTTCATACAATAGAATCTGTGCCCCATACAACTCAGGATACTTATGACTTTCCCTTGTTAACATTTGTTTTTTATAAAGATTTTATTGTATTTGATAATCATAAAAAGAAAACCTATCTTATTCAGATTCAAACAGATAATGAAGATTATACCGATAAAGCTTCTATTGTGGAGGCGCCCATGCCTACTTACGACGTTTCTGTTGGAGATGATGGCGCGATGATTGACAAAGAGTCCTATTGTAAACGCATCAAACATATTATTGATTATATTAAACAGGGAGATGTTTACGAAGTAAATCTTTCACATCAATGCTTTACATCGTTTTCCGGTGATCCGTATGCATTATTTCAGTTGTTATATAAAAAGAATGCCGCACCTTTTTCAGCGTATCTTCCTTTTGGCGATTTTTCCGTGATTGCAAATTCACCGGAACGATTTTTATATGTCCGTGACGACTTTATAGAAACCCGTCCCATTAAAGGAACCGCTCCTCGGTTTACAAAGTCTGATCACGATATTCAATCGAAAAACAATTTATTATCTTCAGAAAAAGATGCGGCCGAACTGGCTATGATTGTTGATTTATTACGAAATGATCTTGGGAAGGTAAGTGAAATAGGGTCAGTAAGTGTTAAAGAGCATCGTCGCGTTGAAGCGTACCGCCATGTTTGGCATATGCTCTCAATTATAACTGCACGGTTAAAAAAGGATGTTTCATACGGTGATTTATTAAGAGCATGTTTTCCGGGCGGTTCAATAACAGGATGCCCGAAAATTAGAAGTATGGAAATAATTGATGAACTTGAAGATTATAGTCGACATTTCTATACGGGAACTGTTTTTATTGCCAATGATTGCCGTTTGGATTCAAATATTATTATTAGAACGCTTATTGCAGCTAATAATACTTTGTATTTCAACGTTGGAGGCGCAATAGTATACGATTCTGTACCCGAAAAAGAATACCAAGAAACACTTGATAAGGCAGCCAATATTATGGCGGTTTTGAACGATATGCGCAGTTAATCTTTTACATAAACATCATCCAGTTCGGCAATTTTTTGTTTTAGCTTTGGATAATTATCTAATGTGGCATCTTGTTCAAGTATGGTTTGTGCTTCTTTGCGAGCTTTTTCAATTGTTATTGAGTCGGTTAAAGATGCCAATTTTAAGTCAGGGATGCCACTTTGTCGCACACCATAGATTTCTCCAGGCCCACGTAACGTAAGGTCGATTTCCGCAAGTTTAAAACCTGATGAATATGTTACCATCGATTGTAATCGTTGCGATGCTTCCGGTGATTGATTTCCCGTAAAAAGAAAACAGTACGATTGATGCTTACCTCTTCCTACACGACCTCTAAATTGGTGTAATTGTGAGAGACCAAAGCGTTCAGCCCCTTCAATAAGCATAATAGTAGCGTTTGGCACGTCAATACCCACTTCCACAACCGATGTTGATACAAGAATATGAATTTTATTATCTGCAAAGTCTTCCATAATTTTATTTTTTTCTTTTGATTTTAATTTTCCATGTAATAAGCCGATTTCATGATGCGGGAAAATATGTTCTTTGAGGTGCGCATATTCTTGCTTTACCGATTTGACACCAAGGGTATCGGATTCATCTATTAGCGGGCAAATAACAAACACTTGTCTCCCCTTTTTTATTTGATCTTCAATCCATCGATAGGCATCTATACGTTTTTTTTCTGGGATAAGACGAGTAATGATTTCTTGTCTGCCTTTAGGCATTTCATCGATTACAGAGATATCTTGATCACCATATAGCGTCATAGCTAAAGTTCTTGGTATAGGTGTTGCTGATAAACTCAATAAATGCGGACTTCCAAAACTTTTTAAAACACTGCGCTGTTTTACGCCAAAGCGATGTTGTTCATCTACTACCGCCAATCCCAAATTATTAAATCCTATTTTTTCCTGAATAAGTGCGTGAGTTCCGATCACTATATCTATGGTTCCGCTTTTCATTTGTCTTATGCACTGCTCTTTTTGTTTTTGTGTTGTGCTCCCCGATATAAATTGAATGTTGAAGCCAAAGGGTGCAAGAAATGAATAAATGCTTGCATAATGTTGTTTTGCCAATATTTCGGTTGGTGCCATAACGGCGCATTGAAACCCGGCTTTAACTGCATTGAGCATTGCTGCAACAGCAACAATGGTTTTTCCCGAACCAACGTCACCTTGGACAAGCCTGCTCATGGGGTATGGCTTTTCCATGTCTTGCAATATGCTGTATAGAGTCTTTTTTTGTGCATTTGTCAGCTCAAAGGGAAGATTGTTTATGAATTTTTTTATTATTTCTATGTTTTGCGGAATAGCAATTTTTTCATGTCGTGCCACTTGTTGCCATTCCCATTTTTTTTTCAGTGCCCTGAGTTGCAATAAAAATAGTTCATCAAAGCCCAGTCGTTCTCTTGCCTTATTTAAAAGAGCTTCGTTTTCGGGGAAATGAATGTGTTTAATGGCCTGACTTAAAGGTAAAAAATCGTTTCGTTCGCGAACTTCTTGCGGTAAATAATCTTTATAATATTTTGTCCATTCATCAATTAGAGGTTTTATTTTCTCTCTTATCCATTTTGATTTAATTCCTTCTGTTTCATGATAAACAGGGACAATCCTTTCACTGTGAATTTGCTCTTCTTTTTGTAATTCAAAGGCCGGACTTTGAACAGTTGTTTTTCCAAAGGCCATTTTTACTTTCCCCGTCATTATAACCTCATTTCCATTAAAAAGTACCCGTCTAATATATGGTTGATTGAACCAAACAACATTGATGGTGCCGGTATCATCGGTGAGTGATGCCATGGTCATTAATTTCCCACTTTTTGTTTTTCTGGTGAAAATACGATTTATAATTCCTCGTATGGTATTGACTTCTCCTAACGCTACGTCTCTGATAGGAGTTACATCGCTTCTGTCATTATATGTTCGAGGAAAATGAGATAATAAATCATCAGCTGTTTTTATGCCCATATTTTCCAAACGTGACAGGTGCCTGGAAGTGGTTCGCAAAATATCTTTAAGGGGCGTTTCAAGCATTATATATACATAATAAACAAAGCATTGCTAGTGCATAAGTGTAACGCAGCATGCTGTGAAATACAATTATTTTCCTATCACTCTGAGGAAACGCCTCTTCCCTACCTGGATGAGCACTTCCTTTTCTATAGGTACTTCGGTATCGATTTCACCTACTTTTTTTTCATTAATTTTTACCGCTCCTTGCTGAATTAAGCGACGTGCCTGACTCTTTGAAGGTGCTAAGTCATTTTCTGCAATCAGGTCTACAAGTGCGATTTTTTTACCGGAAAGTTTTTTTAATGGTATTTCATCAGGGATCTGATGTTGACTAAAGACAGTTGTAAAATGCTCTTCAGCTTTATTTGCATCCTCTTCTGAGTGATATATAGTGACAATTTCTTGCCCTAAAAGTTTTTTAAACTTCATAGGATTTTCTCCCGCCTTAATTGCTTTTTTCATATCTCTGATTTCGGATAACGGAATTTCCGTTGCAAGCTCAAAATATTTTACAATAAGATTGTCCGGTATACTCATTACTTTGCCGAACATATCATTCGGCGTATCATCAACCGCAATATAATTATTTTCAGATTTCCCCATTTTTTTAACACCATCAGTTCCTTCAAGAATAGGTACGGTTAGAATATCCTGAGGGGTTTGATTATATGCCTTTTGTATAGTTCTACCAGCCAATAAATTAAATGTTTGATCCGTGCCTCCCAATTCAAGATCAGCTTTTATAGCAACCGAATCGTATCCTTGCATAAGCGGATAAAGAAATTCGTGCATTGAAATGGGCATATTCTTCTCTACTCTATCTTGAAACATATCCCGTTCCATCATTTGTGCGACAGTAAAGCATGAAGAAAGTTCCACAACATCAGCAAAAGAAAGCTTTTCAAGCCAGTCAGCATTCCAGCGAACTTCTACTTTATCAACATCTAATAATAATTTTACTTGATCTAAATATTTTTCAGCGTTTTTTTCCAGTTGTTTTTTCGTTTTTGCCCTGCGTGCTTCCATTTTCCCGGTGGGATCGCCAATTTGCCCCGTAAAATTACCAAAAAGCAAAACGATCTTATGACCCATGTCTTGAAATTCTTTGAGTTTTTTTATTACCACCATATGCCCGATATGCAAATCGGCGCCTGAAGGATCTATGCCAAGTTTAATAGTAAGTTGTTTGCCTTTTAAAAGCTTCTGTTTCAGATCTTCTTTTTGTATAACGTCAACTACGCCACGTGAAAGAACCGCATCTATTTTTTCTTCCGATGTTTTTATCATAATTAGCATTGATTAGGTAGTGCCCTGTCAATGATATGGGTTTTCTCCCCTCTTGTAAACAATATTTATGTAGAAACAAAAAAGCAGAAGCGCGCTCATCTTCCACTTTTTTGGGCTTCTACTCTTTTGGTGTAGCTAGTTTGCCAGAGTTCTGTGACGCCGACTAACTAGCTGCACATCTATAATAAGGTGTTTTGCTTAGATTATCAAGATTTTATAACAGTTACGTTTGAGAGCTTGATTTATTGTTGTGTTAATGCAATAATGGAGCTGTTGGCGATTAAAAACAACAAAAAATGCTTGGCGATATTCTAAAAAAAATCGGTCTTAATGAAAAAGAAGCACATGTATATCTCTCTCTTCTTGAACTCGGATCGCAACCTGCAAGTGTTGTAGGAAAAAAAGCCCATATTAACAGATCAACCACGTATCTTGTTCTTGATAGTCTTATCCAGAAAGGATATGTAAATGAACATGTGCGCGCAGATGTTAAATATTTTGCCGCTGCGGATCCACAGGTTATCGTTCAAAATTTAGAACAACTTAAACATACTGTAGATGAAAACAGGAAAGAACTGATAAACCTTTTGCCTGATTTTTATGCATTAACCAACCCTCTCAGCATTAAACCGAAAGTACGTTTTTATGAAGGTGAAGAAGGAGTAAAGCGAGCAATGAATGACTCTCTTAATGCAAGTAAATCCTTATATGCTTGGAGTGCTTTTGATTCATGGTTAAAATCAACACCCAGTTTGCAAAAATATATTAAGGATTATGCTCGTCTCCGTGCGCAAAAATACAAAATTCCGGTAAAAGTTATTGTTCTGGATAAACCTGAAGTAAGAAAATACCTTCTTAAACAGTATCCCCCATTAAAAGAAAAAAAAGATCCATTAATGGAAATTCGATGGGCGCCTAAAGATGTTCCTGCTTTTAATAATGAAACCAATATTTATGATGATAAGGTTTCTATTGTTTCACTTGCAAAAAATGAGCTTCTTGGTGTTGTTATTGAAAGTCACGAGATAGCCCAATTGCATAAAGCAATGTTCCAAATGGCTTGGAAATCAGGTAAAAAAACATAAGTGTATGAAGAAGATTATTACAGTACAAGTAGAACAAAATGGAAAACGTTTGGATCTTTTCCTTGCTTCAGAACTTTCCTATTCAAGAACAAGCCTGCAAAAAGCTATTAAAAAGGGAGATATTGTGGTTAACGATATAATAGCAAAGCCACATACGATTCTTGCTGGTGGGGATGTTATATCGATAACCATGCCTGTGCATCATTGCAGTATTCCTCAGCCGGAAGATATCCGGTTATCTGTTGTTTTTGAGAATGATGATCTTGCAATTATCGATAAACCTGCCGGGATGGTGGTTCATCCCAGTAAAGAAGGACATCATATGAGTGGTACTGTTGTAAATGCCATCTTGCATCATTGGACAAGAAATCATCTTAGTACATGTAGCGGTGTATTACGTCCCGGAATTGTTCATAGGCTCGATAAAGACACTTCCGGTTTACTTATTATCGCTAAAAATGACGTAATGCATGAATATTTGAAAAAATGTATAAAACAAAGGAAAATTACAAAAAAATACACAGTATTGGTGCGAGGTCAATTGTCTAATAAAACCGGAACCATTGATGCTCCGATAACACGCAATATGCGTAACAGAAAGAAGATGGCTTTAGCAATGGATAGTACCGGAAAACATGCTATTACCCATTATACAACTCGTGCGTATTATAGTGATTATACTCTTTTAGAAGCACATATAATTACAGGCAGAACACATCAAATACGTGTTCATTTTGCTTCGATCGGGCATCCCGTTGCTGGTGATAAGCTTTATGGAGATAACCAGATAAATCAATCATTAATTGATTATGGTTTAGAGCGACAATTTCTTCATGCTCGAGAACTGGCCTTTTCATTGCCCGATGGCAAGAAAATTGAAGCAGAAAGTAAACTACCGTCTGATTTGACGGCAGTTCTTGATGCATTATCGAAACAATAAACTATTTCTTTTTCGCTTTAGATTCCTTTGCTTTTGATTTTGTTGCTTTTGTGGTCGTTTTACTTTTCGAGGTTGTCTTCTTGTTCGATGTTTTCTTTACTTTTGTCTCCTTTGGCTTATCGGTTTCCTTTTTTGCTCCACCGGTTTTAAGTGAGATATCTTTAATTGATAGCACTGTAAGATGTCTTCTATGTCCTTGTGTTTTTTGATATCGTTTTTTCGGTTTCATTTTAAATACCTTTATTTTATCTCCTTTCTTATGTTCCACAATTTCCGCTTTCACACTGGCACCGGAAACATATGGATTCCCTACTTCAATCGTTTTTTCGTCTTTGGCATACAGCAAAACGGTATCGAAGGTTACACTCCCCTTTTGATCGGTTAACGCATCCACTTCGATAGTGTCATCGTTAGCCACTTTATATTGTTTACCTGCTATTTCTACTATTGCGTACATGGTGATTTCGTTAAATTGCTCAGTAACATTAATGAAAACCCTCTAAAAAATCAAGTTTAATTATATTTGTTCATTGCTTTATCCAAATCGTTTTCTAAAGCATATATGATTGATCGAGCAGCTTTTTCCATTAAAGATGGTAGCTGCGTTTCTTCTTCTTTTGTAAATCTGCTTAAAACAAAATTTTTCGCCCCATTTGTTTTTTGTGTTTCATTGCGTGATTCAATGCCTATTTTAAAACGAGGATATTCATCGGATCCTATTGATTGTGTAATTGATTTCAGACCATTATGTGTTCCGGGGCCCCCTTTTTGACGTAATTTTATTTTTCCAAACGGCAAATCAAGATCATCACATACAATCCATATATCCGATGGGGATAGTGTGTAAAAATTTTGTATTGATTTAACACTCTGCCCCGAGAGATTCATAAAGGTAAGTGGTTTTACCAATATGAGTTTTTCATTATCGGTATGTGTTTCACTAATTAACGCATTAAACTTACTTTTTTCGTTAAAAGCAGGCATCGAAAGTAGCTGCGCAAGTGTATCGATAACATGAAAACCTATGTTATGTCTTGTTTTTTGATATTTATCACCCGGATTCCCCAGGCCAACAATGAGTTTCATTCTCTAAACGGTAATGTTTTATTTATGATACGAATAATATCTCCTTCTTTTGCGCCTTTTGCTTTCAATTGCTTGGTAGCTCCCGATTGATCAAGGTGTGTGTAAATTCGTTGGATTGCCTGTTCATTACTAAAATTAGTCATTTGAACCATTTTTTCAATATTCCTCCCTTTTATAATAAAGGTTTTCTTCCCCATGTTGTCTTTTTTGTTTGTTGATAATGAAATTTCAAATCGATTACCACTATTCTTCAAATGCGGCCTATGCACGGTGTGAGTTGTTACTGATTCTTCTTTTGCTTGCGTGACATTTTTTCGTTCTTCTTTTAAGACGTTGTGCAATGTAACGATGAGTTTCTTTATTCCCTTGCCGGTAGCTGCGGATATAGGATAAATACAATTATTATTAAGGGATTTTTGAATATGTTTTTTCAACATATCTACTGTTTCTTCATCAACGGTATCAATTTTATTTAAAGCGATAATTTGAGGTTTTTTAGTGAGTTTTTCATCAAAAAGCTCAAGCTCTTTATTGATTACGTGATAGCTGTTAACTATATCTTTTTGTTGTATATCGATAACATGAATCAGAACTTTGGTTCGGCTAATATGTTTTAAGAATTCATCCCCAAGTCCTTTGCCATGCGACGCTCCTTTAATAAGCCCCGGGATATCAGCTGCAACAAAAGAGTCTCTAATATTTGTACCCGTAATGCTTCCGACATCAACAATTCCCAAATTAGGAATCAGTGTTGTAAAAGGATAGTCAGCAATTTTAGGCTTAGCATTTGAAATAGCGGAAATAAGAGTCGATTTTCCCGCTGATGGCAGACCTATAAGCCCTACATCGGCAATTAATTTTAATTCAAGTTGCAATGTTCTTTCTTCCCCCTGCTCTCCTATTTCAGCAAATTTTGGAGCTTGCAACGTACTACTGGCAAAACGGGCGTTTCCTTTTCCACCTTGTCCTCCATTTACCACAATATATTCTTTTTTATTTTCATTAAGATCGGCGTACAACCGTTCATTTTCTTTATCGTATACCATGGTTCCGACCGGCACATCTAAATATAAATCTTCCGCATTTTTCCCATGTTGATTTTTACCTCTTCCCGGCTGACCATTCTCCGCTTTAAATTGTTTTTTCGTTTTATAATCGGATAGCGTAGTAAGGTTTTCATTTGCACGCAATATAATGTTTCCGCCATCGCCTCCGTCTCCACCGTCGGGCCCGCCTTTGGCGATAAATTTTTCTCTTCTGAAGCTGACACATCCATTGCCTCCTTTTCCTGCAATAAAGGTAACTCGCGCTTGATCACAAAACATT
>CAZPFH010000019.1:0-13572 GCA_964585825.1 uncultured Candidatus Peribacteria bacterium | reverse complement strand
GCACAAACTTTAATTGATGGTCAACGAGAATGGCTTAATAATGGGCTAAAAAGCCTTTTTCTGTTTACGCTTTTGTAAAAAGTTTTGTAATATAGCTCTTCGCGTAATGCCGACATTTGAAAATATTCTGAAGGTAAAGACAACGGTAGCTGCAAGATAAAGATCTAGCCCCAATTTGTCTCCAAGGTATGTAATACCTATTGCCAATATGACATTAAAAAACAGCCCGGTAAGAAAAATTACTGCGTTGTAATGATCTTTTGTTACTTCCGCGCGTATGGCTCCAAATAGTGCGTCAAGTATACCAATACTGATAACCGCCGTGTACCTTGTTAATTCTATTGGTATGGGGATGTCAACAGCCATGCCGGCCAATACTCCCATCAATATTCCTAATAATGCCCAAATCATACTATGAAAATTATGTATATTACCTTCTTTTAAATATCACACGTTCGCCGTTAACGCTAGAGATTCTTAAATCGATGTACGCCAAATTTTCGGTATAAATATTTAATTTTGGCAGTGCTTCTTTGAGTTTCGAGTATTGTTCTTGCAATGTAAGATTTGTATCAAGCCAGATATAAAAGCCTCGCTCCGTTTTCAGATGAACTTCCCGCTCACGTTTCCAATATTCTGCATCCAAAATGTTCATACCGAATATTTCTTCGAAATCATAAATGGCATCCAATGTGTATTCCAAGGTTTCTTTTGGGAAAGCATAATCGTGCAGTCCCAGTGATTTCTCTGTTTTAACTTTTATGTAGGGAAGATTGGGGTTTTCGTAATCTTCTTCAACTAGAAGTCCTATTTCGTTTACAATAAATTTTTTTTGAGTATCACCAACCAGATTAAAAACATTGGCGATTTCCGGATAGTTTTCATAATCCATAACCAGGGTATCGGGGAATACTTTTTTAACGGTTAGTGTTTTAATTTCCGGATATTGTTTTTTAATAGTTTCTTCGATTTTTCCCGTATCTATAAAGACAAGATTTTTTCCTTTGTAGACTCGTAAAAATTCTTCAAATTTGGAATTTTCCTGTACAATATCATCTCCGTAGATCTTCCATTTCTCCATTTCGAAAAAAGCACTGAATATAGTGGTATACAGCAGGGCAATGATTATGATAATACCGCTGCCAATCAGGAACAATTTTTTCAGTGGAGCATTATTTCTATATGAAAGCTTAAGCTCTCCGGAATAACGCTTTTTTGCCGATCGTTTCGGGAGTTTTCTTCGTGATGTGACTTTTCTGTGGGCATAGGGAGATTTGATCTCCTGAATTCTGCTTTTTGAAGATGCTTTGCCTCTACGCCTCTTTTTCTTTTTGAAAAAAGCCATGCATAATTGTTTACTTGGCTTTTTTATCTTAACTTTCCTTTATCAATTAATAAAGAAAAAATTACGATGATTGTCGAGCTTCACGTCGTGCTCTTGCTTTCGCTTTATTTCGACGTTTTCGCAATTTGCTTTTTGGCCGTTGCGTGTGAACGTTAGCAAGACCGTGTTGCTTCGAAGAACTTTTATTACTCATGAGTCGGGTTTAATGTTTGTAAGAATTTGTCGGTTTCAATAGTATCATCATATAGCATTTGAAGATACTCCCGTTCAATTCTATACAAAACTTTTAGAAGTTCAAGTAGATTTTGCACCGATTCGTTTGCAATTGCAGCTGTGAGTTTCATTCGTTCTTTTTTGTCAAACGGTAATAATTCCAATATTTGCTTGATTTCTTTTTGTAAGAATAATTGTTTATTCATGAGATATGTTATTTTTTGTTATTTGGCTCTCATCCTTTCAGACTTTTTTTGTTTATAGGCATCCCGGGTGCTTCGTAATCCGTACCAAAATTTCCCCAGGCCTTGACCCAGTCCACCCAATACGCCTCCCAAAACTCCTCCAAGTGTACCTTGTAGAGGAACGCTAATGTAATTTGACCATTTTTCACTTGCATGTTGTGATGCATCTGCTTGAATAGCCGCACGTTTTTGTTTGAAGCGTTCAACATTAACCTTTTCATCTCCTTTTGCATTTTCAAAAGCAAGCTGTTGCGCTTCTCGTTTCTGTTTTAATCGGTCATGCGCTATTTTCATCGCCTCTTGAGAGATACGTGCTTTTTCAATAGTACGCCGCAATATATTAGGATTGTTTGATGAAAGATCTTTAATTATTTCGCCGCTATTTTGGTCAAAAGTTTGTAATGCTTGATCAATCGTATTGCAGGGATACAAAATTTCCTCATAACGTTTTTGTAATTCTTGAGTTGACTTATTAATTTCATCATCTTGAGAAATTATGTCTGTTGATTGTGATAAAGAGGGCGATATGCCTTCTTTCTCTTTATAGTTTTCTTTATCGTGAGATGTCATATATTTTTATTTTATATTTCCTTAAATTTTACCATATTCGCCTGCTAAAAACAACTTTGCTTGCATTTTTATTTTTTTTAAGTACAATACAAAGGCACATAAACATGTCAGTATGTCAAAAGTATGTAAAATAACCGGGAAAGGGCCACGATCAGGTCATGCGGTCAGTCATTCAAATCGTAAAACAAAGCGACGATTTCTTCCTAATATTCGTAAGAAGAAAATCTTTAATCCCAAAACGGGAAAAATGGAAAAGATGAAAGTGTCTGCACACGGTTTACGTATTTTGAAGAAGAAAATGCGTTAATTTTCATTTAGTTTTTCAGTTTTATAATGTGGTCGCAACGGCCACATTTTTGATAAATACATAAACGGTGTATCCAGAAAGGCAATAAGAACTTTAATAAGATAGGTGAAGAGGATAATATGCCATACATTATCTGCATTTGCGACAATGCCATAGAGCCCCACGAACGTGAAAAAGATTGAATCAATAAATTGTGAAACAAGAGTCGAGCCGTTATTTCTTAGCCATAAGTACTTATCTCCTGTTCGTTTCTTGATGTGTGTGTAAATGTATATATCCAAATGTTGCGACACAAGATATCCTCCCATGCTGGCAAGGACAATACGCGGTGTGGTTTCGAAAATGGTGGCTAGGGCGTTATGCAGAAAAGCTCCGTTTTCCAATTGGCTTGGGGTATACCATATAATAAACTGGGACATAATAATAAAAAAGACAGCAGCTGAAAATCCGATCCATACTGCTTGTCTTGCTTGTTTTTTCCCATAGTGCTCACAAAGAAGATCGGTGCCTAAAAAAACGGATGCATAGAGAACGTTTCCACCGGTTACTTCCAGTGAAAAAACATTCATCATCTTTAGGACAAAAATATTCATAATAACGGTTTGAACCGCTATGAGCGCTATAAGCCAGGAACGTCCGAGACGAAATGCCACCACGGTACATGAAAGTGCAACGATAATTTGAAAAATGAATAATGAGCTGTTTTCCATGGAAGTATTGTTTAATGTCCTTTATTTGCCAAGTGTAGCATATTCTTGATGAAACTGTTAGATTTGCGGTATAATTGAAGGAGTAGCCAAAAATATTATGAAAAAATATGATGTTGTTGCTATTGGAGGAGCAACGGTTGATCACCTTAATGTTGTTGACCATTTTCCCGAAGAGGACGAAAAAATTGTTCCTACGTATTCTTCCATACAAGGGGGAGGTCAGGCCGCAACGGCCATTGCATGTTTGGCTCGTCTTGGAGTATCAACGGGCATGGTCGGAACGGTTGGCGAAGGTGCTATTGGTCAATGTGCCATTGATACGTTAAAAGAAGAAGGGGTTGATACCGCTGGCGTTACTATGCAAGAAGGCCATGCTCCGGCGCTTTCCGGTATTATTGTTGATAAAAAGAAAGGAACAAGAACCATTGTGGCTGACCGTGGTGATTTGCAAGAATTTCCTCTTAACGATGTTATATACGATATGGTTCGTAATGCTCGTATTGTTCATTCTGACGCTCATTTCCCTGAGCAGAACATGAAGCTGCTTCAATTTGCACGAAAAAACGGAGTCAAAATTTGTGTTGATTCCGAGCCTCATACCCCAAATGCAAAGGAGTTTGTTAATGTTGCCGATTATCTTATTGTTTCGCGGCGTTTTGTTGAAGAACTTTTTTATCATGATTATGAAAAAGCGCTTCGTGAATTTATTGAACGAGGGGCTGAAATTGCCGTTATCACTCTTGGGAAATACGGTTCGATAGGTATGCGAAAAGGTGATGATTCGTGCACGACCGTAAATGAGTATCCGGTTGAGCAAGTTGTTGATACAACGGGAGCCGGAGATGTGTTTCATGGAGCTTTTTTATATGGTGTTTTACAGGAGTGGTCGTTGAAAAAAAGCATGCAATTTGCCAATGTGTGTGCCGGGCTTAAATGTAGAAAACTTGGTGGCAGAGATGGCATGCCGACACTGAAACAGGCACAGGATGCTCTGAAACAGTGGATTTCATAGAGTTTGAATAAGAAAAAACGACCTTTGATTGATTTAAAGGGGTTTTTGTTGTATAATGTTATGAAATAAAAAGAAAAAGAAAAAGTGAAAAATATGAAATTATCCCTGAAAATAAAGACAATCCTTTGTTTATGGCTTCTTGTAGGTCATAGCAACGTATATGCGTCTTCTTTTAGTTCCAATTACAGTGTAAATGATGAATCTCTTAATTTTGCGCATAATACCGATTATCTGGAGAGCGGTTCGTACACAATGGATTTAAGTGGTGTGTTTTGGACGGACAGGCCGAGTGAATCGGCTTCTTTTAAGGTAATCGATGCAAATAGTGATATCGATACCACATCACCGCCACTACCACCGCCACCGCCTCCATCGGGTGGAGGAGGGCCGGTTGCGGGCGGAAGGCCCGATAAAGATCCCGGAGAAACCGATGTTGCAATTATAGATCAGCTGCCTCAAGAAGATGATAGAGAAGATCTTTCTTTACATGGGTCGGCCGAGGAGATGCCATCGGAACCTCAGGTTTCTACCCCCCATATAATACCGAAACCGGTTGCAAAGCCGGTACAGGTTGGCCTTGTGTATGATGATTTTGACGGATGCTCGGCACAATTTGAAATGAAATATATGAATACCAATCCTTATCGAAATGATACTGATGATGATACTGTTGATGATTGTGATGAAGATTGGATATATGATACGAACCCGATTAAGCACAATGATAATTTTCATCATGTTGGACTGGCACAAATGGAAGATATTATTTATACGCAAGAAAAACCTTTATTTGTCGGACGAGCAGACTTTAATGTTGAACAATCATATACTGATGATCATGTGCAGCTTGCAATAGAAGAAACTGACCCTGTTACACATATGGGGATGTTTTTTCTTGAATTGAAAGAAGATTTAAATTGTATAGGGTTAAGTGAAATAGCCCTTGAATCTGGTAGATACATGACACGCCTGTATCGTGACGGAGAACAACAAGAAAAAGAAATACCGCTTATTGTCGATATCGAAAAACACTACGCGCCGTTACAAGTGAGTATTCCCGAAGGAGGAATGCTGAATCATGAAAACGCACGCGTATTTATTGGCGGAGAAACAGGTGAAGAGTACGGTGTGGTTGCATTCTGGACACGTGATGAATATATCGACGTCTCAGCTACTGTTGCCGATTACAGAGGGGAATATTATCTGCCGTCTCCAACAACATTGGAGGATGGTGAATACAGAATCTATGTATATGCGCTCTTTCATGAAGATGAAATGATGGTGCAAACGAATTATCACGTTATAGATATCACCATGAAGGATGGTGTTCCGTATATTGTTGAAAATGTAGAGGAAAAAGAGACTCCAACCTGGAAAACGGCATTTGATTATGCGAAAACACAAATGAATAAACAGAAAATTGAGTCGCTTCACAATGCTGCTCAACAAGCCAATCCGATGTATCTTTTATCGTATGGCGTTTTCTTTACCATAATTCTTATTAGTTACTTTATCGTATGGCGAAAAGACCAATAACAAAGATCGTATCGATTGTATTAACGTTGCTTATGGCAATTGGATTTTCTGTGCCTGCGTATGCGGTAACGACTATACCGGAAAAAATGATTTACGAAGGACGATTATTGGATAGCAGCGGTTCCGGACCACTTGCCGGATCGCATGATTTTCGCTTTAGTTTTTGGAGCGCGAGCCCCGTTGCTCCGGGAGATGTTTCGGGCGGAACAATTAATACTGCCGCCGCAACATATTCCGGCTGGCAAGAAGTACAAACTATTACTCCAAACAGTGATGGTTTCTTCAGTTTTGAATTGGGAACGGTTTCGTCGTTGCCAAAAATTGATTCTACACAACATTTGTATTTACAGGTTGAAATTAAAAAGTCGTCTGATCCGATTTCTTCTTATGAAGTATTGGATAGGGCTCCTTCTGATCCAACATCCGATCGTTCCCCGATTGGCAGCGTTCCGTATGCGATGAATGCCGATTATATAGATAATGCGGAACTTGGTAATGCTGCGGGTAATATCGTTTTGTTGGATACGGGAGATGTATGGCCCGTGAGCACGGTTCCCGGAGGGACCGATCAGGATGGATTTGTTTTGGATAATGATGATGATGCAAGTGGTTCTATCGATCTGCAATTTGGTAATACTCTGGGCAAAATATTGTCGTGGGATTTATTAAACGGTTATTTCGATTTCAATGATGACGTGAACATTCAAGGTGATTTGACGCTTACCGGTACAGTTGACGGAGTTGACGTCAGTGTTCTTTCTTCATCGGTTAACCTGCATCTCAACGGAGGTGCGAATAAGCATGATGCTTCGGAAATTGATGTAGAAGCAACTGACGGACATTATTATTCGGTCGGTGATCTTGAAACGGCAATTGATGATATTGATGAGCAGCTTTTTTCTCTTTCTGCATCGTCTGCCAATTTGAAGAAAATTATTCCGTCACTTTTTGACGGTGTTAGTTATAAGCCTGATGGAACCAATAATATTGGTCGGTTATTTATCGACAGCGATATTGCCAACGGGCGTAACTTTTATGTGTGGAGAAGTACACCAACCACATTGCAGGATTATGATATTATACTCCAAGTTCCTATTCCGACAAATTACGCCGGATGGGACGGTTCGACACCATGGGAATTCACGTATCGAAGCGATTCTGCAAACTCAACAGAAAATAAGGCTGATATTTATATATATGATTCAAGCGGTGCGCCGGTGACACTAACGGGCACCAGCAGTAATCTCGTAAGTACCACCTGGTCGAGTACCTCAATAGGGTATAGCGGTACACCTACCTTTACTGCCGGTGAAACGTTTATGATTGTTATTCGCGTGCACTCTCGAAACAGTAACGAGATGCACCTTGGTGAAATCTCATTACATTTTTCCTAATACTTATTAACATACAAAACCTATGAAAACGTTACGTATGAAAAACATGCTTGTCGCTTGCATGGCTCTCACTATGAGTCTTGTTATGGCGATAGCCCCAGCAGCGCACGCTGCAACTTCAGATCCTGATGATCTGGTTAATACTGAAGCTCTGTTTACTATCGCTCCCGGTGATGGTGCAGAGGATATCGAGCTGCAATTTGGTACTGATGCAGCTGATCACATTTTAATGTACAACTATGCCAATGATCGTTTTGAATTCGGCAATGATGTATATATTAACGGTGGTCTCGAAGTACAAGATACTATTGATCAGTATGGTAATATTTTCACCCTTGATTCTGACAATACCGGTCCGGGCGCCGATGTGTCTATCGTTGCTGAACAAGGTACCGATGCTGATGGAATCCTTCGTTATAACGCAACAACCAACGAGTGGGAAATCAGTAATGATGGCGGAGCGTATTATGCCGTTAGCACATCTAATGAAATTGATAACCTTGATGGTGTTGATAGTAATACGTTTACCCTTGATCAAGACGATACAACCGGTGACGTGACCCTCCAGTTCGGAACAACACTTGCCGAAAGTCTAAAATGGGACGAAGCGAACAATCGTTTTGTTCTGTCCGATGATTTACTCCTTGAAGGTGGATTAACACTGCAAGGCGATCTTGATTTTGGACAAAATGAAGCAGTGAATATGCTTCTTCACCAAGGAACTTCTTTCCCGGCTGCGCCGAGTGAAGGACAAACTTTTTATCGTACCGATCAAGATACCATGTACATCTATGACGGTACCCAGTGGGTGGCAATGGCTGATGCGCCGGGTGGCCTCAGTATATTTCTTGCACCAGTTTATCCTCATGCCACATATCATGATGATGGTTCAAACAATGTTGGTCGTCTTTCATATGATTTTGATTCTGCCAATGTTGAAAACTATTATCGATGGCAAACAAGAAAAGCCGCTATGCAGGATTACGATATAAAAGTTCGTGTTAAGGTTCCCGAGGACTTCTCTGCATGGGATACCAATCCGCTTGAATTTAAATATCGAACCAATACGGTTAATACGGCGGACAACGTTATTGATTTTTCAATGCAGGATACAACCGACGCTGCCGTAACCATGACAAACAATACCGGTTTGGTTAGTTCAACCGCGGGACAATGGGTTGAGTCTACCAATATGACTATTGGTGGCACGCCTACTTTTAATCCCGGCGATTGGTTTACGGTTACCATTAAATTGTCGGCTACTCAAAATGATTGGGCTGATGCAGGATCGCTTGTATTCAACTATCTTCGATAAGAGTTTTTTATAGGTTTTAAAAAACTAATTATATAAAAAAGGTAAGCTCGCGTTTATATCGGGCTTACCTTTTGTTGTCTGTTTAATTTTAACTGTTTCGCTATTGTGATTGACGGGCGCTTTCCGCCATATCGTGAGCAATATCTTTAATTGAATTTGACAAACTTGTTACAGAATTGTCCGTTATGGCCGCATCATTTGCCAGTGTCCATGCTTGTGAAGCATTATCTTCGGCGGCGGTATAGTTTTCGTTTTTCCCTTCTTTATATCCTATTACCAAATGATCAAATGCCTGGGCTATTTTATGTGCCGCTTGTACCAATGGTTCGTCCGGAGAGATAGTAAGTGCGTTTTGAGTGTACTCGAGAGACTTTTCAGCGCTACCTTCTGCTCCGCCAAGGTTGTCTGCATTAAGATACTGCAATGTCTTAATCATTTCCGCTTCGGCCATACTTAAATATAATTGTGTTTCGCCACCTTGAATATTAATAAGCAGTCGATAAGTGATTTCTGCAACTTCACCACGTGTAAGCGGATCTCCGGGATAAATGTTGTTTGCATTGTCGGCGTGAATAATATTCGTAGTTGCCGCATAATAAAGGTATGGAATAAACCATTGTGTTAAGTCTTGTACATCATTAAAAATAACCTCGGTTGGATTTTGATAATTGTCGAGATTTATTTGATATGCAAGAAGTAATATTTTTAAATATTCAACCAAGTTTACTGTTCGGGACCCCTCAAAGTTGCCGGTTACGCCGTCTCCGCTTACAATACCTCGCTCTTTTGCTTTTTGCACATATTTTGCAAACCACAGATCGGGTGATACGTCCGGAAACGGATTTTCCGTTGGGTCTTGCAGTGTTTCATAAAGCGGAACAATAATGATTTTAAGTGCTTCTGCTCTGTTAACGGCATTTTCCGGTTTGAACGTGCCGTCTTCATAGCCGCTTAGTACGCCCCGATCACTAAGGTAGGTGATAGCTTCATAGTTTTTGTGACTTGAAGGGACATCTGAAAAGGCCAGTACAGAGGAAGCGCAGCAGGTAAATACCAATAAAAAGGTTATTAGGCCGGCTAACGGTTTTTTACATAGCTTCATAAAAAAAGGATCAATGATGAGAGTCATTGATCATTATACGAATTTACGTCCTATTATGAAAGGTCTTATTGTTTCTTTTTCAATTCTTTCGGAATGTTTTTTTGCGGCATATGTGTGATTTCGTAATTCAGAAAGAATGCCAATAAGGTTCGTATTATAATCAACATAACCAGAATTATAATATCGTTAATGGAAGGATTAAGAAGAGTTTCGATTATATCTCTGCCGATAAAAACTTCAAGACTTAAAATCAGATAGTTGCTTAGTTCGATACGAATTTGATTGATTAGATTATCAGGGGATATGCGTCTTATTGCGCAGGTTAAAAAAACCATAAGCATTTTGATTATGCCTAATACAATAATTAATACACCTATGATTTCAAGTGCTTTGATAAGATATTCAAAGGCGAGATCCATAATGTTTCAACTTTTAATAATTTCCCATTCCTATTATTATAGCAGAATTAGGGCGGTTTGTATATTGGCGTCCGATGCCTGGAAAGCTAGTTCTGTTTAAAAAATATATGTTATAATGTAAAACAATTATTAAACATCACTGATTTATTATGCAAAAAAAGACACTCTATTTTCTTCGTCACGGACAATCTGTTTATAACAAACTAAATATTTTGCAGGGACAAATCGACAGTCCTTTGTCGGAAGAGGGGGAGAGGCAGGCTATGGAAATCGCACCAAACTTTAAAAAACTCAATCTCAAACATATTGCTCATTCACCGCTTTTGCGAGCTAAGCAGACGGCTGACATTATTAATAAACACGTGAATCTGCCTATGTCTGAATGGCAGGATGTACGGGAAATTAGTTTTGGTAAATGGCAACATGAGTTGAAATATGAATATTGGGAAGATTTCCGTAGAGATTTTTATGAACATGGGACGCCTCCTCCGGGAGGAGAATCTCGTAATGAATTGTATCGAAGAGTTGAAAAAGAAGTCCATCGTATAGCAAATACCGTTAACGAGTCGCCTATACTCATTGCTTGTCATGGTATGGTTATTCGAATAATAATAGGTGAATGGTTTACAAATGCTACCGAAAAAGCTTTTAGATCCTTGAAAGTACCAAATTTATCAGTATATAAAGTTGAAATTGAGCATGATAAAGAAGAATTTAGACCGATAGCTTATGAATATTTGGGATTACTTTCTTAATATCGACGGATTTCGCAATCCTTCATAGCGTATGAGCTCAAGAGCATGTTGTTCTCCCAGCATTTCTTTTGACAAAGGATCATCATAATCACTGTCGTAAATGACTTTTTTTATGCCGGCATTGATTATCATCTTGGTACAAATGCTGCATGGGTGTGTGTTGCAGTATAAAGTGCCGCCTTTTATATTTATACCGAATTTGGCAGCTTGAGTAATTGCATTTTGTTCCGCATGAGTCCCGCGGCATATTTCATGGCGTTGACCGGATGGTATGTTGAGTTTTTCACGTAAGCAACCACCGAGTTCTTTGCAATGCTTCATTGTTCGTGGGGCTCCGTTGTAGCCGGCCGTAAGCTGTTGACTGTCTTTTGCTATTACTGAGCCGACTTTTCTTCGCAGACATGTTGACCGTTCAGCCCATAAATATGATAATCCCATAAAGATTTCATCGAAATTTGGACGTTCTTCTCCTGCAAGCAGATTAAGAAAGTGCGTAACTTTGCTTTTTAGTTCATCAACAGTTCCTTCGTTAACAATAAGATAATCTGATCGTTCTATACATCTTAAAACTTGTTGACCGTCATCCGGTTGTCCTTTTCCTTTTTCAGTTTCAAGTTTTTCTATAATCATATCTTCTGTAAGCGAGTCTCCTTTTCTTTTTCGTGAAAGAACCCGTTTTACGATTGTTTCAGGGTTGCATGACAGTCCCATTAGATAAAAGTTATTCAGTTTCTCGAGTTCTTTAATTTCCAATGGATTTCGAATGCCGTCAATTACCCATTTTTGTTCCGAAGATTGGGCTATTTTTTTACGTACTTGCTGAGCAAAATAATGAGCGCCGTGTTTTTTTCGAAGCTGGTTCCCGATTTTAATTAAATTTTCACGAGTATGCTCAAGATTTTCTTTTGTTGCTTCTTCGCGAACTACGTCGGAAAGCGAAATGTATGAAAAACCATTTTTTTTGAGAAGATCGGCAACAACACCTTTTCCCGTTGCCAAATAGCCGGTAAGTCCAATGTACATAGTAATCACGGTTAAACTGCGATTTAGTGTAGTTCTTTCATACTGATTTAATCAAGTGGTTCTTTTTATTTTTTTATCTATGAAGAAGAGAATGCATGCTGCTAAAACGGTACTTATTCCGGAGAAAAACAGTGGCACATTATAGCCGAATTTTGCTCCAACCGGTCCAAAAATGAATGCTCCCGTTGAGGCGCCAATAATTTGTATTAATGTTATTACGCTTGCATTGCCGCCAATACGATCAACATCGAAAATGCTTACAATTCCATAGTAGATGCTAAATATCATAGCGCCGTCTCCAAATTCGTGGATACAGCGAATAGCTAACCCGAGCCATACATTTGTTTGTAATGATAGCAGTACATGTCCTATACCGGAAACAAACAGTCCAATATAAAAAACGTGTCTAGGTTTAAAACCACGCTGCACTTTATAACCGAAAAATAGCGCACTAAATGCAAGAAAAATTATTGATGTTCCGATAAAAAGACCGCTTTGTTGTAAATTAAGACCAAAACTGTTCTGTAAAAAAAGCGAATACGATGTTCTTTCCGCACCGAAATGGAGTGTAAAAAGAAAGACGACCAGCATAAAAAGAAGAACTTCTTTACGAAAAATATCTTCTTTATATTCAATCAATTTAAATTTAAACGTATGGGTGATTGGCAACAAGCGTGATACCAACATGACACAACCTAGTAATACAATAATAATAATGATGGTTGTGTTAAATCCAAGTTGATTTATGAGACTTCCGCCAACGATATACCCTATTGTTTCAATTAATACGACATACCCAAGATATTTTCCAAGTTGCATCGAAGATCTCTTTCTGTCGATAACACGGTATGCCAATGAATCAACCGATACATTAAAAAGATTTCTTCCCAACCCTCCGAGCATAAATGCTCCGGCAAGAAGTATGGCATTTGTGGTCGTTAGCAATCCTGCATAATAAATTATACTTACCAGAAGTGCTATGAAAATAATACGTTTGGAGTGAACACGGTCATTGGCGAGCCCGGCAGGAAAAATCGTTATAACTGCCATAAGATTCGAAAGCCCTATGAAAATGCCTATTTCAAAGCCACTAAATCCTTGTTCTACTAAAAATACGGGAACGAAAACCCAAAACATACTATATATTAAGCCATGTATCGATTTTGTTATAATAGGGAGAGAAAGTGGGTTTTTCATTGTTTGATTTGTTGGTTAATCAGTATCAAAGTAATATATCTTTACCCTTTAAAGTGATTGTCATACAATAGCTGTGGTTTGATTAACTAAATTATATGAAAATGTTTAAAACAACAACCGCTTTTTTACTTTGTCTCACTATTCACGCTGTTTTTTTATTGCCATTAACCTTTGCTTTTGAGCCAAAACCGATGTTTTCCGAAGATTTATATCTGATGGAACATGAATATGAAATCTTTTTTCATTGAGGGTATGGTGATGTTTATCTTGTCAAAATAGACCTTGTTCAACTTAATGCTCTGCTGCTCTCCCTTGACCTTGAAGCTGAGCGATTCTCCTTTGTAAAGAACAGCAACAGGATTCTCTGATATGTTCTGGGTCTTCTCTCTTTTATCCCTGGAATAACCCGCCATGGGCGCGCCCCCAGAG
>CAZPFH010000018.1:9365-13732 GCA_964585825.1 uncultured Candidatus Peribacteria bacterium | reverse complement strand
GGTATTTGCCAGTTTAATGCTTTCCTTTAAGTATTTTTCATCTTCTTCGGGAACATCGAATGAAGTTTCTTCACTATCCAGAATGTAACGCTTTAGTGATTCAACGGGTACTTGCCCAAAGCTTAATAGAAGCCTTTTTACTTCATCATATTCTTTTTCGGAATGCTTTGCTTTAAGGAGCACTTTCATATTATGAAAATCATATCGATACCATAGAATATTGAATGCCCACTTTTGCGGTGCTATTTTATTAATAAGAACTTTAGCATCGTGTAAGCCGCTATTGATAACTTCTTCAAAACTTTCCACGTTATCAATGTCTCCCGTGTGAGAGGAGTAATCGGTCTCGTTTAAAATTTTGTATGCGTCACGAGCATTGTGTGCGAGGATCATTCGTTCCATTTCGTTTTCACTGAGAAGTTGATTCTCAAGAACTTTGATCCATGCAGCTGATTGTGCGAATTGAGTTGTTTCCATTTATGCAGTGAATAACATTTTAGCAATATCTAGTTCGAGGTCATCTCGAAGTTGTTTATGTAAAATTGATTCGAAAGAATTGTTAACTTCGATTTTGTCGGATTGAAGAATAAAGCCTCCTTTAATGTCGGCAGACTTTTCTGCCATTTTATAATTCTTTCCGGATTCTTCCAAAGCTTTTTTTGTCTCATCTTCCTTTCCTTTAGCAGGAATTACACTTACATCATCACTTTCAATTTCAGTCTTTTCAAGGAGTGTTTTTATCATTTCCTGATAATCATCCGCTTGAATTAACGCTTCAAGTGCTTGTTCGAAAATATCGTCAAGCAGCGCACGTTTTTCTTTTAACAATTTATTCTTTGCTTCCATTTTTGCTACCGTTTCCATTTTGTTTAAGATCTTTTTTGAATTTTTTGCAACTTGCTCATCCATTTCATTTTTTGCTTTTTCTTTTTTCTCTTTAAATTCAGATTCCAATGTAGAAAGTTTAGCGTCAAATTGCTCGTTAAGATCTTTTATCTTAGCATCAGTTTCTTCTTTAATTTTTTCCAAGATATCTGATAGAGCCATGTTCTAAGTGGGTTAATTCATTATTTTCCGGTAACCTCCTTAACCAAGGTGCCAAGGAGGCTATATGAAAAACAACGATTATACTTGAATTCCAAATATAAGAAGTACCGACACAAGAAGTCCGAGTACAGCGTAGGTTTCCACCATCGCTGACATGATGACCGCTTTACCTGTATTTGTCGCGTCTTTTGCTACTGCGTTCAAGCCTGCCGCTGATACACGTCCCTGGTGCATACCAGAGAAAAGACCTGCTAGACCAACCGGGATTCCGGCTCCGAAAAATTGCCATCCGGTTGAGATATCAATCGCAATTGGTGATCCACCAATAAGACCAATTTGGATCAGAATAAGAAGTGCTCCAAGGAATCCGTAGATACCTTGCGTACCCGGAAGAGCTTGCAGGAGAAGTATCTTACCAAAGAGTTCCGGCTTTTCACTGATAACTCCGGTACCGGATTGCCCTGCAATCCCTACTCCGATACTTGATCCGATTCCTCCGAGCGCCGCAGCGACGGCTGCACCTGCTACTGCGAGGGCGAGTCCTGTATCAATTTCAAACATATGCGTTTAGTTAAAGATATATAAAAAATTATTTTTCCGTAATAAGTATGTATTTACATGCTTTTCTAAGTGGCTTAAATGCCTTCCCTCCACCTTCCATAAATTTACCGAAGAATTCAACAAACTGAAGACGGCTTGAGTGAATGAATGCTCCAAGTGTCGAGATGGCAATATTAAGAGTGTGTCCGATAACAATAACTATGATTGCGAAGAAAATACCAATTATCGGAATATTGCTTACAAGACCACCAATCGTGTTGAACGCAAAGCCGATAATGCCGGTTCCCAATCCGAGTGCCATAAGACGAGAGTACGAAAGAATGTCGGCGAAATAACCGACTAATCCGTATAAAGACAGCACCCCTGATAGAAATTTAAGTACAATATTTTTTTGCTTTCGTCCCTGGGTAAGTATTAGCGCGCCAACACCGAAATAGACAAGATAGGTAATGGTTTGCGCATAATCTCCAAGGAATATTCCGGCTTTACTTAAACCGAACAGTCCGATAACTACAAGGAAATAGAACCATAAGAAGCTGTCGAACAAAGCGTCCCATACTTTCTTTTGTTTCATTTTCCAGAATCCGTCGATAAGGACACCGAAGAGTACCTGTATATATCCTAAAATTGCTGCAAGAATAAGGAAAGTTAATGGTCCGTTGCCTTCAGTCGCACTGATTATTTGCCATTTGAACGCCTTGACCGTTTCTCCATCAATCATTTTTTCGTAAGTAAGGAAGCCCGGTGCTTGCTCGGCGGTCATACCGAACCAGCCGCCAAAGAGTGCTCCCAATATAAAGGTGATAATTCCACCGAACATCAACAGCTTTACCAATTTTCTCGTTCCTTTCGGGAATTTGAGAAATTTTAGTGCCAGTCCGCATATTACAAATAAAAGCAATCCATAACCCGCATCGGTTAAACAGAGACCGAAGAAGATAATAAAGAATGCAGCCAAAAAGGGTGTCGGATCTATTTCATCAGGAAGTGGTAAACCGTAAATATTGGTTACCGACTCGAATGAACCCATGAATCCTTTGTTTTTAATCTCAACGGGAGCTTGTTCTCCTTCTTCAGGCTCAATTTCAGAAATTTCGAAAGCAGATGTCATTTTCTGCATTTTATCCTTAATCGTGCTCATTTTTTTAATCGGGACCCACCCTTCAAGAGTAAAGGTGTATGTTGTGTCGTACGACATTTGCTGTGCATAAATTTTGTCACGTTCCCATACATAATAATCGTGTACTATTTGAAGGGCTTCATTATCTTTCGCAATAACTTTTAATTCTTCTTTTTGCAGCGAGAGTTCTTTTTCAATTTCACCTTTGCGTCTTTTAATTTCAGCCAATTCAGTCTTTACATCATGTGATTTACGAGGAAGATCGGCTTCAGAAAACTTATGTATCATAAGTACTTCTCGAACTTCTTTTGCTGATTCTTTAATAAAGGTAAGCGCAAGGTAACTGGTGTTTTCGGTTTCTTCGACAATATCTATATTAATAAGATTTGAAATTTTGGCGAGATCTTCCTGCAATGCTGTGCGATCGGTTTTATTTAAAGTTCCAATAACAGTTGCAGTTCGATTTGTTTCACCAATATGATTAAGCGGCATTGAAAGACTTTGCCATGGCGTGATTTCGTCTTGAGTTGCACTTAGAGCAGCATACTCATTGTTAAGCTGAGCAATTTCTCCTTCTACCGCCTGACATTTGTCGACAAGCGGTTGGTAATTAAACTCATGTGCTTTCTTGCTAACCTCTTCTATTGTCATTGTTAGAGGTCCTTCAACAAGACTCCTTTGTTTTGCAAACGGTTTAATGAGTTTCAAAACAAACTCTATGTTGGCGATGGCAAGCTCAGCTTCATGAGCAGCCTCAACCTTTACCTGTGGCTTTTCGATATCTTCTTTGGAAAGCTCTGTGAGTTCCATGACACCTAAAGCCTGCAGGGTATCGAGCAACCTCTGCCGATGCGCAGTAGAAGCTACAAGTTGAATTTTTTGCATTGAAATAACAGCCATATCTCTATTTTAGATAAGTTAGAGCGCTATATGTTTTTTGAATGACGCAAACACTTCTTTTGCGGCATTATCCTTTTTAGAGGTGGCTTGAGAGATGAGAGAGGTCCGACGAGAATCTTCTTCGTCGGTTATTTTTTTAAAAGCAGACATTGCTTCCTGCTTTGCGGCTTGAAGTGAGGCTTGCCCTTCTTTACGAAGAGTGTCTTTGTATGCTTCGAGGTCTTTTTCCCGCTGTATGGTTTCCTCCTCGAATTTTTTATGATTTTCTTGCTTCAAAGCGGCAATTTGCTCTTCCGCTTTAGCTTCTTTATCTTTGATCGTTTTAACAGGATCTGTGTTCATATTTAAATAGGCTATAGTTCATTTCCCGCAGATACTAGTTTTATGCTCCAAAAAAGTCAATACTAAAAAAATAAATTTTTATAGTGGGAAGGGTAAAAACGCTTGACAAAAAAATAAAATTTAGTTTAGCATGCATAGCCATTGTTTAAGTGATAATAGTATGAAATCTGCAAAAAATAATGAATTAGAATATAATTCAATTTTCGATCCTGAAGTTGATTTATCCAAGTGTGAACAAGGGTTTGTTAATCTTGTCGATTTAATACGAGAAGACAGTGTGTTGCGTGTTCCTGACAATATGAGGAGTGAATTGCAGGAATTATATAACAATGTCCTTAATAAAAATCCTCAGCTTGTTGCGGAGGTTATTAATAAACTTGACGCTCGTTATCGAAAT
>CAZPFH010000018.1:0-9355 GCA_964585825.1 uncultured Candidatus Peribacteria bacterium | reverse complement strand
TTTGTAATGCAATTAAACAAATACTTAATGATGAAGATGAAATGTCGTTAACGGAAGAAGAAGTTGGGGATGTGTATTATAAATCCCGTATGCTTGGCGAGTTAATGGTGGAAGCTGAGGATTACGAAAGAGCTGAAGCCTACCTTTTTGTTGCTTTGAAAATTAAAAACACCTATGCTCCGGAAACTATGGACTTAGGTCTTTTGATTGATCTTGCCGAAAGCATTTACTCCACGATTGATTCCAAGAAGTATAAATATGATACCGCCGATTCCGTTGAGTGTAAGAAATCCGGAGAATTACAAAAAGTTCTTCATAAAGAAAAAGCCAAACAGACTTTTATGCGACTTTTTCATAGTAACGCCGGACATGACGATATGCTTGAGCTTGATACGATGACCTTGGAAGAACGCCTTGGCACGGCAAAAGAACTGCTTTATAGAGTTGTCGCGGAAGATAATCGTAACGTTGAAGCATTCCAGCTGCTTGCCGAAATATTTATTGAATATGCTCGAGGTTATATCAATCTTGTTGAAGAGGTATATCAAAAGCCTGTGTCTCATTTTTCTCAAACGGATATTAATTATGTTGTGTATAACTTTGAAGAGGCTCGCACTTATGCATTAAAGTCCGCAATTTATGAACAAGAAGATGAGATGCAGCCGTTGAATTTATCCTTATATACGCAGGCATCGATACAATTCGCACTCTTTTTGGCAAACACCGGTAATTCGCAACGGGCAATTACTATATTTCAAGAATTACTTGAAAGAAATGATGACCCCATAGCTGTTCGTGACGGATTGGTAACAGCTATGATGCCTAGCTTAATTGTCTGGAAGGAAACGAAAAACGGAAATCTTGAAAATCATAGTCGCTATATAAAACTTCGAGATACGGCACGGCGATATTTAAAAGAAATTATTCACTATGTTGATTATCAAATGGCAACGCCGCCTGATGATAACAATCTGCGAATGTATATTGCGGCTCATTATAATAACGCCATTTTGGATTTATGGGATGGCAAAGAAGAAGAAGCTTGTAATGCAATTACTGTTATTGAAACGATCAACCACATTGAAGCTAAAGAATGGGCTGAAGATCTTGCCGAATATATTGAAGATTACGGTCGGCGCAGAGAAAGCAATCCTACAAAATCGTAATGTCTATTCCTTCCGGAATGGAATTAATAAACATTCTTCCATATTGCTTATGCATAACTCGCGAATCAAGAATGACCACTTTTCCGCTATCGTGTGCTGAGCGAATTAATCGGCCGAAGCCTTGTTTGAAACGCAGAATGGCACGTGGAATTTGATATTGATAAAATGAATTCGCATATAGCTGCGAGCGACTTGAATGTATGGGGTCGTCCGGTGGATCAAAAGGAAGTTTTTGTATCATTACGCAATCCAGTGATGCGCCTTTAATATCTATACCTTCCCAAAAACTACTGGTTCCAAAGATGACAGATTGCTCCGGATTACGCTTAAACAGTTCGATGATTTTGTTTCTTCCGCCGGATATGTTTTGTGCGTAAATGGCAATATCGTGTTCTTTGAGTCGGGGCATCAGTTCAAGATAGGTTGCCTCAATGGCTCGTTTTGATGTAAACAAAACCAAGGTTTTCCCTTGATTCTCGACAACCGTTTCGTATATTTTCTCACAACTCTCTTTAAAGTATTCGGGTGATGATGGTTGGCTTAAATCTTTATATAAGATAATCCTTACCTGCTCCGGATAGGAAAAGTGTGACGGAAGCAATGCTTCTTCAAATCGATCGTCAAGGCCGAGCTGGTTTCGAATGTAGTCAAATCGTTTTTCAATCGTAAGTGTTGCCGATGTTAAAACAATACTTGCTTTATCGTTAAACAGGGTTTCTTGCAAATGCCCGCTTACTAGCAGTGGAGCTGCCTTGATCCCCAAATTGCCGTCATATTTTTGATAAATCCACAGTATCTTCCTGCCGGTGTCGCTGATTCCTCTTTCCAGAACTATTAGTTTTATTTTTTTAATTATGTCGTCGAGATCATTAAGTTCAAGGGCAACCATTGCCGCGCGTTTTTCATTTTCGTGCTCTTCCGTAAAAGCATGCAGTTTTCGATATAGTTGCTCTCCCAGCAGAGTAATATTTTCAGCTGACTCGTGTACCTTTTTCCACTCCAGACTGGTGAAAAACTGATCGTGCAGCGTGAGATTGCGAATACTGTTTTGATAATTGCCGAGCTTTTCATAAAAAATACCCAGCAGTCCGAAAAATATTTCAACTTTATGCTTCAGGGTGTCAATTTCTTCAATATAATCATGATAAGGTTTGAGCAGGTCTCTTAATTTGCGTAACGGTTTATGCATGAGTTCGGCCGTTAATATTATGCTGAGCGCACTTGTCGCTTCATGTTCCAGATGATGAGCTTCGTCAATAATCAGATAATTATATTCGGGTAGTATGGTGCTTGGACCGGTTGTATCGCTGAGCAGCAATGCATGATTGGTAATGATGATGTCAGAGTTATTTGCCCGTTCTCTCGCTCGGGTCAGATAGCATTTTGACGCATATTCGTTGTCGGTGTGAGGACATTTTGCGCTGTCACAACAGACCTCGTTCCAGGCGTAATATTCTTTGCCTCGAAGTGCCAATTCTTCTACGTCTCCGGTCACGGTCTTTTTTCGCCAAAGAAGAACTTTAAGAATCATTGTTGCTTCATGGTCTTGTAAGAATGGTTTTTCCATGAACAGTTCAAGTCGTTTACCTGAAAGATAATTTTTTCTTCCTTTTAGTACGGTTGCTTTAAAGGCTCGAGTTTCTTCATCTTCTTTTAAATAGTGTGCGATTGTTTTTTGTGCGATAGGGACATCTTTGTTGTAAAGCTGATCTTGCAGATGTTTGGTGTGAGTCGCAATAATCACTTTGGTTTTTTCTTCTCGCGCTTTAAAAGCCGCGGGCAAAAGGTAGGCTATGGATTTTCCGGTTCCCGTTCCCGCTTCGGCAAGCAAATTTGTTTTATTGGTAAAACATTCCACTATTTTTCGTGTCATTTCAATTTGCGGGGCTCGTTTTTCGTATTGCTTTTCACATTTACTCAAGGGGCCTCCTTCTTCATAAAGGGATATGATTTCTTGTTCGTTAAACGGCAACCGTGTTGTGCTTGGCACTGTTATTGACGCTGCGGGTGTTTTTGTTTCCGGCGCGGATTTTGCTTCTAAGAACAATGATTTCAGTGGCCATTGCGATCTGGAAACAACATCCTGTATTCGTTCGAGAGTTTTGTTATCAATTTCATTGATTTTCTTTTTTAACATGAAGAAAAGATCCGCCGTTGCTACGGCATCATCAAGAGCACGATGCTTTTCGGTATGAGTTATATTAAATCGTTTAGTGAGCATTTCCAGACTGTATGTTGGAAGGCCGGGCAATAAAATGCCTGAAAGTGGCAGGGTATCGTAATGATCGCCTGTTAAAACAATACCTTTTTCTGCCAAAAATTCAGTATCAAACGATATATTATGGCCAATAATCGGGTCGTCTCCCATGTAGTCCCGTACCGCATCCGCAACAGCTGAAATAGGGGGTGCGGTATCAACATCTTCTTGTTTAATACCGGTTATGTGCGTTATTAACTTTGGTAGTGGAGCGTTGGGTTTGACGAACGTTTGATAGGTATCGATTTGATTGCCCTCTATGTCGTACCGTGCAGCTCCTATTTCGATAATTTCATCACGGTCCTTTTGTAATCCGGTTGTTTCTATATCAAGAGAAATAAACATAAATTAATAGTAGCTCTATTTTCTTTAAAGACCAAAAGAAACTCATCCGATTTTTGAATTAAGAAATAAATCAACAGTTAGTCTATGTCAATATTTTGACAAAAAACGACCAGTTTTATATAGTGACATGAATTCGACAGCGAGAAAACAAAAACAAAAGGCTCTTTAAAAAATCAAAAAACAAAAATAAAAGCAGAGAGCGATGAGGAGGGGAAGCTCCAAAGGACAAAAAATATACGCCCTAGAAAAGCACACTTCCTTTCCATTATGTTTCTCCTTCTCTCCTTCTTTGCTCGGTGATGGAATGACAGGTGACTCCTATCATTTCCGATTACTTTTTGCCTGGTATCTCAAAGAGTTTCCTTGTAAACACTTATGATGATACGCCCACAGGCGGTCGGTGGCAGGACCAAAAACAGTGCCAAAGCCGGGCTTGAAACTATGCACTCGTCATGTTAAAAACAAAAACAAATCTTGGACTGCAGGCGAAACGCAAACGTAGTTGATAAGATTTAGCCCCATCCGTGTGATGGGGTTTTTTGTTGCAATTTTTTCGTTTGAATTGAGGTTATGTCGCTTCCATGCTATAATAAACAGAATAAAACAATTTGTATGTATGATGTTCCGTGGCTTATAGTTGTGGTTGGTTGGACTGTTATGTTCATAACCTATTCGGTAACCAAACTTAAAAAACATCAGTGTGGTGGAGGCATTTATACGATGGAAGTTCCAATTGCTCATAAGCAGAAATGGATTGTTCGTTTAATGGTTGGATTATATGTGGTTTTGGCCGGATTTTTTACTTACACCGTGGGTTTTGATCAATTGGATGATTTTTATCGGGGTTTTAGTGATTTTTTCGTCTTACATGGAACGCTTATTCTTATTATAGCGGTTGCGCTTTATATAGATTCTCGCATTGTCATTTCCAGCAATTGTTCATGGAGAGGGTGTTTTAAAAAAGACCGTCATATATTGATTCAACACGGTCCATATAAGAAAATACGACATCCGCAGCCACTTGCTTGTTTTTTAGCACTTGTCGGTACGTCGTTCCTCACTCATGATGCTCGTATTTTTGTATTTGCCTTGCTTCTGGTGCCTATGGCGTTTGCTAACGCGATGATTCACGAACAATATTTGTATTGGGTTTTTCCGGAATACAAAGAGTACGTCAAAAAAACCGGTCGATTCTTTCTTCCGTAAAGTACATTATAATTGTGCTACAAACTCGTCGAAAAGATATGATGTATCGGTTGGCCCCGGTGTTGCTTCGGGATGAAATTGAACTGCCATGATTGGCTTTGATACATGCTTTATCCCTTCGATTGTTTTATCGTTCACATTAACAAACCATGGTTTGAATTCTTTCGGGAGTGATTTTTCTTCCACTGCAAAGCCGTGATTTTGGGAAGTTATAAAACAGGTGCCGGTTTCTTTATTCATACATGGTTGGTTTTGTGCTCTATGACCGTATGGCAACTTGTATGTTTTTGCACCCGCAGCAATAGCCATAACTTGATTGCCCAGACAAATGCCGAATACCGGCAGGTTACTTTTGAGACATTTTTTTACAATTGCATGGGTTTTTGTAATCGTCATTGGATCGCCCGGACCGTTTGAAAGGAATATCCCGTCCGCTTGTATGTTTTTATCAAAGAAATCATAGTCCCAAGGAACTTTTATAACGGTAATGTTTCGTTGAAGCAGACTTCTGATAATATTATTTTTAGCTCCACAGTCGATGAGTACGACTGTTTTTGATCCCGCCTTATAAGTTCTCACTCTTTTTGTGCTTACTTGTGCGACAAGATTGTCTTTGTCAGGATTGTAAAATTCGGTTTTATCTTTTGGAGATGAGCTGATTTTTCCTAACATGGTTCCTTTTTCGCGCAGCTTTTGTGTTAGTGCTCTGGTATCGATACCGCTAATACCGGGTATATCATTTTTTTTAAGCCACTCGTGTAGTGTTTTTCTGCTATGCCAATGGCTTGGGTCTGTGCAATACTCGCTTACGACCAGTCCTTTAACGTGCACATGATTGCTTTCGAAATATTTTTTTATGCCTTGTGAATCTTTGCAGTCTCCCGGGACACCGTAATTTCCAATAAGCGGATAGGTCAGTGTTAATATCTGGCCTCTATACGAAGGGTCCGTTAGACTTTCAGGGTATCCGGTCATGCCGGTGTTAAAAACCACTTCTCCCGCGGAGATTGTGGATGCGCCGAAAGACTCTCCTTCCAAAGTGGTGCCATCTTCCAAGAGTAGATATGCTTTTTTCATGCTTTTATATGCTAGATCTGTACTTCTCCCATTTTACCCTTATTTTTCAAGCTTTTGCAACATTTCCATAGCAATGCGCTCAACAACCTTGATTTGTTGGGCTATTTTGCTGTTAATCATTTCATATGGAGAATACGTGATAATATCTTTTTCATTTTTTGTGAACAATGGTATCACTTCCTGCCATACGCGAGTGTGAATATGGTATGCGTGATTACGAAGATCACTGAAAATTCTGTACCATTCAGCCGCTTCATTCAGCTTTTTTTGATAGCCGGCAAATATACCTTCCAGTTTGCTTTTTTCAGCATTTCTTATCAGTACGTTTAGGGCTATAAGTGTGGGAGTTATTTGTTTTGGATGTGCACGATGATTTTTCAATGTATTTGCAATTTCTTCCGGGAAGTTGTTTTCTCGATGAATACGAACGGCATCATTTTCTGCCTTATCTTCAACTATAGGCTGCATGAGCCATTCTTTAACAAGCATTATCATGTCATGCGTGCATTCTGCTTGATTTTCACCGAACATGGTTGTGTTGAAATGCTCGGGTAGATTTTCCTCACTATATGTTGGCGGTTTGATCGTAATATCGGGCGCGTTTTGTTTTAAATAGTTATCCATATCTTTTAATGATTCCATAAATGTATTTGTTAAAGGTCTTAAATGCTACCATTTTTCAATAATTTGTAAAGTTTTTCATTGATTGTTTTTGTAGTATAGTTGAAATCGTATAAAACCTCTTTATTATGTCTCTTATTACAACCAAAAATCTCTCAAAAAAGCAGATTGATGCGATAATGCAAAAAGCAAGTGAAATGGAACCGTATGCACAAAAAAAACGCAACGGAACGATGATGAACGGAACAATTCTTGCCACACTGTTTTATGAGCCTTCAACGCGAACCAGATTATCATTTGAAACGGCGATGATGCGCATGGGTGGAAAGGTTATCTCTGTTGCCGATGCGGATTCTTCTTCGCTCTCCAAAGGTGAGACTCTTGCGGATACGGCGCGCGTTGTTTCGCGCTATGCAGACATTATTGTTATCCGTCATCCCAAGCGGGGGTCGGCTAAAGAAGTTGCCGAGTATGCTGATGTGCCGGTTATTAATGCGGGAGATGGTGCCGGCGATCATCCGACACAAGCATTGCTGGATTTATATACCATAAAGAAAGAAAAAGAAAACATGGAAGGCTTAAACATCGTACTCAGCGGTGATTTGGCTCACAGTAGAACGGCGGGATCACTTGCGTATTTGCTTGCCCATTATAACGTTAATCTTACGTTTCTTGCTCCCGAAGCCATGCGTATGAAGCAGGAGGTTAAGGATTTTTTACACGAAAAAGGTGTTTCGTATAGTGAAACCGACGATACCGACAAAGCCTTGGAGAATGCGAATGTACTATATGCTACACGTGTTCAACATGAGCGTTTTGAAGATCAAGAGGAATATGATCGATTGAAAGATAAGTTTGTGTTTGATCGAGCTTTAATTGAAAAGCACAATGCGTTTATGTTGATTTTGCATCCTTTGCCGCGCGTATATGAATTGTCGACAGATCTTGATGACTTACCCGGAGCCGCATATTTCAGACAAGTGGGTAACGGAGTGTCGATTAGAATGGCACTGATCTCATTACTTCTATCTTCTTCATTATGAAAACTGTATTAAAAAATGCCAATCTTGTTTTGCCCACCGAAACAAGGCACGGTGATCTTCTTATTGAAGATGATTTTATTTCAAAAATAGGAGGATCCATAGATTCACCCGGGGCTGAAGAGATTGATTGTTCAGATAAATTGATTATTCCCGGAGTTATTGATGCACATGTGCACTTTCGTTCACCCGGGTATGAATATAAAGAGGATTGGGAAACCGGCAGTAAAGCCGCGTTGGCAGGTGGTGTTACGACTGTTTTCGATATGCCCAATACAAAACCGAAGACAACAACCATTGATGCTTTAGAGCAAAAACGTGGAATTGTCGGGAAACAATCATTAGTTAATTATGGTTTGTTTTTGGGAGCGACAGGTGAAAATATTGATGTGATCAATGATGCAAAAGGTATTGTTGGAGTAAAGGTTTATATGGGACAGACAACCGGGCAGGAAATAGCCGATCCTGATGAGGCACTCGATATCATGCTTCGTGATTTATTTGAACGGACGCATTTTGATCAACTGTTGGTCTTCCTGAACCACCTGATTCAGTATAGTTTGATGCTGAAGATGAAGCGCAAATTCGTAAAAATATGGAAATATATAAAGATGAAGATTTACCAGAAATACATTCTCTTATTCGTAACGATTCGGTTGCTTTTACAGCTTCACGGCGCGCTGTTCATATAGCAAAAAAATATAGTGGCAGGCTGCATATTTGTCACATGAGTACAAAAAAAGAAGTTGAATTACTGAAAAAATATCCGGACGAAAATATTACCGCCGAGGTTGCTCCACATCATTTGTTTTTTACCGTCAGTGATTATGCCGAGCGGGGAATGTTATTAAAAATGAATCCGCCGCTTCGTAATCGCGCTGACGTGGATTCTCTTTGGGAAGCACTTCTTGATGGAACGGTTCCTATGATTGCAACCGATCACGCACCTCATTTGAAAAAAGAAAAACTTAGAGGATATAGAGACGCTCCCGCAGGTGTTCCGGGTGTTGAAATGGTATTGCCTTTACTACTTGATAGCGTGCATAAAAATATGATTGATATCCATGATGTTGTTTCTTTTTTATGTGAAGGGCCGGCAAAGGTCTATGGTGTTAAAAATAAAGGACAATTGCGCGAAGGATACGATGCGGATCTGGTTGTGATCGATATGGAAATGGCAAGAACGGTGCATGATAAAAATATCGTGAGTAAATGTGGATGGACACCATATAACGGCATGGATATACGTGGTTGGCCGATTATGACTTTTGTAGGTGGTCATTTGATGATGGAAAACGGGTCAATTGTTTCCGGAAAAACCGGACAAGAGGTTGAACTTGTCTAGTATTTTGTTTTTTTATCACAGGATCCTGTAAAGGTGCTTGCAAAATTCTTTAAAATATGTTTTAATAATAACCTTTTTAGGAAACAAACGGGAAAGGCTTTTAAAAGCACTTTTCCGGCGATCCTTGAAAGATCGGCTGACGAGATAAACGCTCTATGTGAAAAACGATGCATATTTTTCGCATAGGGATTAAAGGATAAAAACAAGAATTTTTTGAACAACAACAGAAAGGAACCGATATGAAACGCACGGAATACGACAAGATTTTGGAAAGAATTGAAAGAAATAAACAAGGAGG
>CAZPFH010000017.1:476-13791 GCA_964585825.1 uncultured Candidatus Peribacteria bacterium | reverse complement strand
GCCTCCGCCGGATAATCGCGACTCATTATGACTTGCTCGGGCTTCACCGATATAATGCACTTCAAACCCTTCTTCCCATGCCCGCCGACATAGTTCCAAATCGGACATAAATAAAAAATAATCCTCACTGTTTGGACCAACAGCTTCCCAACATTCTCTCGTGATAATTTGAAATGCACCGGTTACCCAATCTACCGGTTCGTTTTTTGCCGGATCTTTATCCCACATAAGATATTTTCTCATCCTCCCCACAAATAATTTTCGCAGTGGTTTAACACGTTTAATAATCAAATCTATACCACGAGGATATACCCGAAAATTGTCTTGCGTATAACCGTTTGGATAAATAAGACGAGGGGCCGTAACACCAACCTTGGGATGTTTTTTCAGATATTCAAGCATGGTATGTATGGTGTCTTTATTTACTTCAATATCGGGATTAACCATAGCGATATACCGTGCATCCGTTTTTGCTATACCAACATTATTGCCGTGTGGAAATCCTTTGTTCGGCACATCAATAAACGAGACATCGAGCCCTTTATGTGAATCGCTCTCTATCCGGTCGTTAGCATTATGACCTCCGTTATTCACCACAATAATATGCGTATCTTTCGGAAGACGCGCTTTGCGCAAAGCATGTAAATTATCCGTTACTTCGTGAGGCGTGTTGTGTTGTAAGATAACAATTCCAAGTGTATGTGCCATATTTACGATAAAAAATAATGTTCCATGCGACGCGGAGAGATGGTGCGTTTACTTTTACTCACTTTCATACGCCAGGCTTCAGGTAAAACGCTTAATACTTTGGGTTTTCTGACCAAATAGTACAGAAACTTTAAAAGTTCGTACATGATAATGGCGAGTTTTGTCCTTATGCGAAATCCGCGATCGACATTGCTTCTCAACATAATCCAGTGGTTTTTATAACTGTTTTTTGCCTCAAACAATGACTTTTTCTTTTTCTTTCCAAGGGTACGGGCATGATATCCCAACACCACCGGCAATAATGTTATTTTAAGCTGCTGCCATCGCATACGATATGCCAAATCCACATCATCTTTATACATAAAAATATGTTCATCAAATAACAAATGATCAGCCCCATGCAATTTATGAATAATCGATCGTCGTATGAAAAAAGCCGCTCCCGATATGCCAAAAATAGTGTTGAGCGTATCGTCGTATTGGCCAACATCCTTTTTCCCTTGTCCGCGATCCCAAAAATGATGGCCGCAACTGCCGATAATGCCGAGCGTATCGATAATTGTTGTCTTGACATCGTTTCTGCTGTCCCAGTGATATAATTTGCCGCTTACCATTGCGATATTTGAGTCCTCTTCCAACGCTTTAACGCATTGTTCATAAGCTTCTTTTTCAAGTTTGATATCAGTATTCAGACAAAGATAATACTTGGATGCGGGCGCTTTTTTAAGAATATAATTGTGTCCCTTCGAAAACCCCACGTTTCCTTCCGGATGACGTATATACGTAATTGATGGAAATGATTTTTTTATAAACGCTTTAATATCATCATTGCTCGCATTATCCAATATTATGATATGCGAAGATGGAAGCTTCGCAAGAAGCGGCAGGGTATTTTTAAGATACTGTTTATCGTTATACGAAATAAGTCCTATAACAACGCGGTGTGTACTCATACATTAATAACACTAATTCTCGCGCATTATAGCAAGCGTATAGTTACTTATGAAAGGTATTCCTCAATTTTTTTATGCGATCCGGTTTCCAAAGTGTCTCGAATCATACGGGCAACCGCCCTTGATGCCTTGGGGCGCATATGCACACGATCACCATATAACATCTTCTTTCCACTACGCATGGCATCAACAAAACTTTTGTGCATATCAACCAGCCTGAAATTACGCGGGAAGCGTTTGGCAAAGCTACGAATGCGATTATTGATTGCCTGTATTTTTCTGTTCCGGGCGCTGTTACCGGGATATGGTAGCAAGGTGAGTGTTACAATCCGTATTTGTGGGTTTTTTTTAATCAGCATGCTATACATTGCCTCAAGATCTCCGGCAATAGCGCCGGCACTTCTGTGTTCAAGATCGTTTGTCCCGGCACCAATAACTATAGCGCTTTTGGAAGCATAATAATCAAGATTGCGCTCCATGCGTTTTCTCATTGTACGAGCCCATCGGCCAATTTTAAAATCTTTGTTTTTATGTTGACGAAATGCACTGCGAGATAAAATATGACGCGCATATTGGTGCGTCAGTGAATCTCCAAAATATACTGTATCGCTCGGCTTAATCGGTTCGCGTTCAGCCGCGGACTTTGGTTTGTTTTCCTTTGTGCGTGATTTATGGAGAGTCGGTAATCCCGCTTTTCTCACCAATTTTTGTCTTTTTTCCTGCGCTTCCTTATATACTTTCTCTCGTCTTTCAGGATCAAGTTTTGGGAATTTATTCAACAACGCGGCAAATGTATATGAACCCAATTTGCCATCGCAACCATGTGCCGTATCAGTTTCCGGGAATTTCAGGAATCGCTGTAGTTTATACACCGCATACGCCATTGTTTCTTTTGGTTCCGGCGGCTCTATTTTTGCAAGTTTACATGCTCGCTCCACAAAACGCCGCACATTTCCGCCACGCAACAAAGACGATAAAAAATTATATGTCACTTTATCACGTTGCACCGCTGTCTGTTTAATGGTTTGCGCAAGTTGATTTACTTGCAACTTCTCGCTACTACGTTTTGGTATATCCGAATTACCCATACTCTTTCATATTATCAATCTCTTAATTCTAGCACGAAAAAGCCGTTTTTTCAATATTTAGACGTCAAGACAGATAATTAAAACGTGTTGTTTTTTACATATTGAAATATTTCATCAAATCCAATATCTCCTTTTTCAAATAATTTAACGGCTTTTTCGTTCGCTCGATTAAGTTTTTGCGCTACATTTCCTTTTCGATTTAAAGCGTCGTAAGCATATTGAATTGAAGGAAATTTTTCTAAATCAGGCTTATAAAAATCCAGCTGCTTATCCGCTAAATCAATTCGCGGCAAATTATTGGCTTTTTTCTCAGGATAATAGAGCGCGTATGAAATCGGGAGTCGCATATCCGGATATCCAATATGAGCAATCGTTGCGCCGTCTGTAAATTGAACAAGCGCATGCACAATACTTTGGGGATGTACAAGTACTTCAATATCAAAAAGATAATGAGCTTCGATAATTTCCAACGCTTTGTTCATCATCGTTGCGGAATCAACTGAAATCTTTTTACCCATATTCCAATTAGGATGCTGAATTGCTTGCGAAAAAGTTATATTACTAAATTTTTCTCTTTTCGTATTAAGAAATGGTCCACCCGAACATGTAAGAATAATTTTTTCGATTTCGTGATCTTTATTATTTTCAAGAATCTGAAAAATCCCCGAATGTTCGGAATCAATCGGCACAACATTTACACCGTGACGCTTTGCCTTCCTCATAATCTCGCGACCATATTCAACCAGTAATTCTTTTGTTGCAATCGCTATGCCTTTTTTGTGTTTAATTCCCGTTAACAACACATCGCGTACTTCTGTTCCCAAGCATGAAAAAACAAGCATATCAACCCGGTTGTCACATGCCATTTTAAGCATATCCGAAACATCGCACGTTACACCCAGCGAGGGTTGAAACTCTTGTTGTAACGCATATAATTCATCGGTACTGGAATGTGCCGTTAGTCCCATAATAGTGAAATCATCTGGATTTTTGCGCACAACATCAAGTACATTTGTACCGACAGAGCCTGTTGCACCAATAATGACTAGTCGTTTTTTCATATTTTAAAGAAGATTATAAAAGCTGTTTCTCCTCAAACTGTAACATAAAAAAGCATCAAAGTGACATTTGCAAACAAGTAAAACTTGACAGAATGGCTCTTTTTCATTAGAATTTAACACCTTTTATTTACTTGCACGTTATGAGCAGTATAGAAAACGACAAAAACGAGATTTCTACAAAAAACAAGGAGCTGGAGAAATGTGATAAATCCACATCCACTGAAACTCCTATCGAAGCTCCACATGATGTTATTCACCATGTCCAAAAAGCACCTGTTGTATCTCGAGACATACAGAGTACCAGAGAGCAGGTGGAAAAACTGTTGGCTCAGTTAACCGGTGGTAGCGAACGTATATCTGACGATCTTGTTTCGAAGATAACCGATGCTGTTTGCCAAAGAGTTTCGCAAGAAAAGGGTAGCGAAGAAGAACGTACAAGTGCAGAAATAGCAAAATTGCTTTTTGAAGGTTTTAAGAAAGGGAAAATGCCACTCCCCGTTTTCTATTTTTATCCGGAAAAATGGGCTGCGGTGTGTCAGGCCGAAGACTATCCGTTACAAGAAAAAGCACTTGGTATATTGCGCGAACGTACCGGTGATATGCTCGATATCGTTACTCCGGATGATTCGGAAAAACTTCGAATATATGACTTTGGTGTCGGAACAGGACAAAAAGGTGAGATAATAATAAATAAAGCTATAGAAAAAAATGGCAGACATATTGAATATCATGGTGTCGACTCCAGTCAAGATATGTTAAAAATCGCCATGGTTCAAATGGCAAAAAATATTATTAACGAGGCGCTCACATTAAAAAACGAGACAAGAAAAGTACGATGTAAAAGCAAATGGAAACAGTTAATACAGTTTATCAAAAAATATGACCTTGATTACTCAACTTTGCAATCAGAGTATCTAAATAAAGTCTTTACCAGAATTTTTAATCGGCATTGCAATAATCCGGAAAGCAAAGAAAGAGAATACTTATTAAAATTTTTATTTGCACGAATGTTGCGATTACATCGCACCGATCCACGAGAAAAGCAATACATTGATATATTGGATGAGGAAGTTGATCTGCCACTCGGTATGTACGCACATCCTCAACAATTCCAAACTTTTACCGAGGCGGAATTCGAACCTCAAGAAAAAGAAGGAGTGGTTATTTTCGATTTGGGATCTGAGATATGCAATCAGTTTCCCGGGAAATCGTTAGCTATGTTCTATAATCTTTTGGCGGATCCTGAAACTCCGGATCAAGAAGATGAAATCGTCCCGTTGGAAGATGAAAAAAATGTAAAAACAAATTATGCGGTTTTGGGGTTACAATTGGGAGAAATTCCAACATCTAAAAGACAATTTAGAGAAATGCGGGCAAAAATGCGGACAGCATACAATAACTCTGCCTTTCGAGCATTAACCGAACACCCGTTTTTACGTGATGACGTTACCTACACAAACCTTAAAACCGGCGAAGAAGTGAATTTTCACGATATCGGTTTTATTTATGTTGATTACGAAGAAGATCCCGAAAATCCGGGTTATTATTTATCAACACATCGGCTCTATATTACCGAAGATGTTCAAATAGTTAATGCCCTTGGTGAAAAAGCAACTATTTACGGCCGTTTACGCGCATATGACGTTTTTGAACAAGCTGTGGAAGAATTATTTGACCCCGTCCGTGAAAAAGATCTAGGCGGTCGACGCAATGAAATCTTAAAACGTTGCAATGCTTCAACAAAAGAAGAATTGCTTGAAGTTGGACCTCAGATATTTTTCTCTCGAGATTACAGTAATTATGGCAATGGAATTAAAATAGCGGAAGAAGTTTTGGAAGAACCTTCAAATTTACAACAAACTTTATTGTACCCTTCTTATAAGCCTTCGCTTCAGCAAATTGTAGACCTTCATCATCAAAACGGTTTGAAAATTATCAATGTATATTCAGATAATGAAGAAAACCCAAGTTATGTTAAAATCTTGAGCCGACGTATGACGCAGGCGGAAAAAGATTTATTTAACAGCGGCAATTCTGATCCGGATATATTTTATCAACCTGAGGAATAGCTCGTGAAAAGCCTTGACGAAAGCCTGTCTTTTCCACTATCATCCATAGGCCTCCTCTTGCGAGATTAAGAGGATTTTTCTATCCCTAAACACACATCACGTATAAATAAGAAACTTCGAGTTAATCAAAAGATCGGCGCTCCGACAGTACGACTTATAGATGATGAAGGAGAGCAATTGGGCATTATGGCTATTGAAGACGCCCTCGCCAAAGCACAAGAAAAAGAAATTGACTTAGTGGAGGTATCGCCAAATTCCAAGCCTCCGGTCTGCAAATTGATGGATTACGGAAAATATCGATACAAGCAGAAGAAAATTGATCAAAAACATCGCAAAATGCAAAAGCAGACAGAAGTGAAAGGTGTTCGTATGGGCTTTCGAACAGACGACCACGATATAGAAGTAAAGCGAAAACAAGCGGAACGATTTTTAAAAGCTCGGAACATGGTAAAGGTGGCCCTTATCTTTAGGGGACGCGAACTGGCTCACGTAGACCTTGCTAAAAAAAAATTAAACAAATTTGCGGAAGACCTTTCCGATCTTGCAAATGTTGAAGAAGGGCCTAAAAGGCAAGGAAACAATCTAATTATGATTCTTACTCCCATAAAATAATTATTATGAAGCAAAAAACACATAGCGGCGCTAAAAAGCGAGTTAAAAAAACCGGCACCGGAAAATATATGGTTGAAAAATCATGTAAAAAACATCTTCTCGTTAATAAATCAAAGCGTCAAAAGAAGCTCGATAAAAAAGGGAAAGTTGCTGAAAAGCCTCAGCAAAAAATGCTTTCAAAACTCCTTTCTTAATTTTCTGTAGTCTTTAATTAACACATTATGACTCGAGTAAAAAGAGGCACAAACGCCCACCGTAGGCACCGAAAAATCGTTAAGTCTGCCAAAGGTTACCGTGGTCTTCGTAGCAAAACATTCAGCCAAGCAAAGAATGCTGTTATGAAAGCCGGTATAAATGCATACCGTGACCGAAGACTTAAAAAACGAACATTTCGAAGTCTATGGATTACAAGAATTAATGCCGCGTGCCGAAAACAAGGAATTTCATATAGTCGATTTATGAATGCATTACTTAAATCGGATATTAAAATTGATCGTAAAATACTCGCCGACCTTGCGGTAAACAACGAAGAAGCGTTTAACGCTATTATTAAAAAAGCAAAAGCCGCTTTGTAGATTTGCTTTCAATGCAACTACAATACAATATCAAACGAATCATGCAGCTTCTCGTTATCGAGAGGCTGTTTTTCTACATCGACCGAACGCACCGATGCTGCCGGCGACCCATTTTTACACCATGAAATAAATTTCTCTATTGCACCAGATTCTCCCCGGCACAAAATTTCAACCGTCCCGTCCGGCATATTGCGCACCCATCCGGTAATCGATAGTTTTCTTGCTTGCTTTTGAGCAGCATCACGATAACAAACTCCTTGTACTTTTCCGGAAATAGTTAGCTTTACTTGTTTTTTCATATATTGAGTCCTTACTCGGTTAACGGTACAATCAGTATAGTTTATAACATAATTGAATGAAACGATTTCTGAAAAAAAGCGTTCTCTCTATACTCGCATTTCTGGCAAAACGAAAATTGAAAACCATGCGAGCTTCCATTATCGGGATCACCGGTTCGGTTGGAAAAACATCCTGTAAAGATTTGGTGGCGCACCTGCTCAACACACATCATCGGATCCTTAAAAGTGAAAAAAGCTATAACAGCGAATTTGGGTTGTTGCTTACTATTTTGCAACAAAAAAGCGGTTTTTCTTCGCCGGTTCAATGGCTCGTTACGTTGATTAAAGCCTTTGGATATACTCTTTTTAACCGAGACAGATTTGATTATCTGATTCTGGAAATGGGTGTTGATAAGCCGGGCGACATGGATTATTTGACAAAAATAGCACCACCCGATATTGCGATTATTACCGCTATTAAGCCGGTTCATTTAGGTAATGCCCAGTTCTCTTCAACAGAAGAAGTATTCCGGGAAAAGAAAAAGATCGTGGAACACATGAAGCCAAACGGTACAGCCTATATATCTCTTGACGATAAACATATAAAAACTCTGGCAAAAGACAGAGACCGTGATCTTATTTTGTATAGTCAAAAAACCAAAGCCGATGTATGGACCACAAATATTAATCAAACCGAAGAAGGCCTTACATTTACAGTTCATTATGGGGATAACGATGACTTTGATGCTTTTGTTCCTCTATATGGCAAGTATCAATTAAGCGTTGTTCTTCCGGCCATTATCGCGGCGCGAGAAACGGGTATACCTGTGCATCAAATACAAGAGTCACTCAAGGGATATAATCTGCCACCGGGACGTATGAGTCTTATTGAAGGTATTGATGACATACTTTTGCTGGACAGTTCATATAACGCTTCTCCGGAAGCCGTTAAAGCAGCGTTAAATGTTTTGGATTTTTTTGGTAAAAAAAGACATGCCCGACGTGTGTTTGTTTTTGGTAATATGAATGAATTAGGCGACTACTCAAAAAAACTACATCAAGAGGTTGGCAGGCATATACCCGGCAAATCAGATATACTTATTACGGTTGGCGAGGATGTACGATATGCATCGGAAACAGCCCTTAAAAACGGCCTGCCCGGTAAGCATATTATAGAATGCCACGATGCTTATGAAGCTATAGAGCGCTACAGAAAGATCAAAAAGTCAGGGGATATTGTTCTTGCCAAAGGATCGCAAAACAACGTCAGACTGGAACTTTTCGTCGAAGCGTTTATGCTTCGCCCCGAAGAAGCGCAAGATACCCTTGTCAGGCAAGGGAAAAACTGGGAGAATATAGCCCCTTAGCAGGATATACGAACACTTATGTATAATTGGAATATTATAGGCCACAAAAAACAACTCGAGCTTATTGAGCGAGATATAAACTCACATACTCTTGCTCATGCTTATTTGCTTGCCGGCCCTTCGCATATTGGAAAGTTTGCGATCGCAAAAATGTTCGTAAATATTTTGCAATGTACTAACAATCTTTGTCATACATGCAGCACGTGTAAGCAGCTCCAGGCGGGCAGCCATCCCGATACTGTTGTTATTGATAATGAAGAACGATCGATCAAAATCGAACAAATACGTGATGTTATCGGTAAGTTGCAAATGACAAAACAGGCTTCCTATAAAGTATTGTTGATAAACGGAGCTCACAAACTTACTCCGGAAGCGGCAAATTGTCTTTTAAAGACATTGGAAGAACCCCCGCCTCATACTATTATTATTATGACAACCAATAATGTGCGCGACATGTTGCCAACCATTATTTCTCGTGTTCGTCTTATTAAATTTTCAGCATATTCACAAGAATTTCTTGCGGAAAAATTACATAAATTATATCCGGAAACAGACAAAAAAACGCTTAATCAAGTATGCTCCCTTTCTTTGGGCAAAAGTGGAAGAGCTATAAAATTGCTGGAAGATTCTGACCTTTTGGCCTCGTACAGAACAATGTATAATATGCTCTGTGAGTTTTTGGAAGATAAACCGATCTATAGAAAATTCGGTCTCGTTGATGAGATTTTATCCGACGACCGTGACAACAAAGAATTTCTGGATATTTTTACTCATCTTGTACGAAGCAGGTTGCACCAGGAATTATCAGCACAGGACGGTAAAGAGCCGGGCAACAAAGATTATTATCTTAAATTACTTTCTACGCTCGAAGAAACACGTTCTCTGTTAAAAAGAAATATTAACGCACGTCTCGCACTTGAATCATTAGCATTAAAAACGTCTAAATGAAGATAATCGGAGTTTACGATCAATTTACGCGCAAAGAATTAAGTATCCCTCAACCCGATAAAGCCGATCCGGCACCGGGTGATTTTGTTGTTTATCATGATGATGAAAACAGGGAAAACATCGGTCGTGTACATTTTATAGATCGCGATGAACAAGATTTAGATAAAATTACCACTTCTTATTCATATCTACGTAAAGCAACCGCTCACGACAAACAAAAAATGGAAACACTCCGGGGAAAAGCCGAAGAATCCATGGAAATTTGCAAACAAAAAATAAAAGAGCATAAACTGGATATGATTCTTGAATTTACCGAATATTCACTTGATGGCAGCCGTGTTAATTTTATTTTCACCTCGGATGATCGAGTTGATTTTCGAGAGTTGGTTAAAGATCTGGCAAAAACATTTCAAAAGCAAATTCATCTGCAACAAATAGGCCCTCGTGATAAAGCACGTATCGTTACCGGCAGAGGCAAATGCGGTCAAGGGTTGTGTTGTGCCGGATGGCTCAAAGATTTAAAAAGTATCACCATGGATATGGTGCGCTCACAATGTTTGGAAAGCAAAGGAAGCTCGAAGCTTTCCGGTTGTTGCGGCAAACTTATGTGCTGTCTTCGTTATGAAGTTGAAGAATACAAGCGTTTAAAGAAAAATCTCCCGAAAATCGGCAGCATTGTTAAAGTCCCAAAAGGTGAAGGTCAGGTTATATCACTCGATATTCTTAATCAACGCGTTAAGGTGCTTTTTAAAGATCGGTCGTTTGAAACCATCCCAGTCGATAATGTGAAAAAAGTGGTCGTTGATCAAGAAATTGAAGGTCTGCAAGATAAACAAGCGGACCCTATCGTTAAAGAATCTTAATTGTTTCTTATGGAAATTTTGATTGTTCTTATTCTTCTTTGTTTGATCGGCATCTTTGTACGACGATACTATATCAACGAAAAAGGGATTTATCTTGAACGTGCATTGATGCGAGGCTTTCCCGGAAAATCAAGCATCCATACAAGAAATCGTGGTGATAATAATGAAAAACCGAGAAAAGAACGAAAAGCCCCATCACATGTTCCGAAGTCGGTTCCCAAAACAATGGAGGCAAAAATGCTTTATAGAAAAGCTATGATTTTTTATGAACGAGGTGAACTTGAGCAAGCGGAAAAAAAGTTAATACAAGTAACGTCACTTGATCAAAATTTCTCTGACGCACTACATCGTTTAGGCTTAATTTACCTTAAACAGGCGCAGTTTTCAAAAGCTGAAGCACTTTTTAAGCAATTGGTTAGTCAAATTGATGATCATGCGGTTTATCACAGCAATCTTGGACGGGCACTCTATGAACAAGAAAAATTTGAAGAAGCTCTCACTTCTTATTTGAGATCAATTGAGCTCGACGACTCAAGGCCGGGTCGTTTTATCAGTGCGGCCGAAGTATACAGAAAATTGGATAATCCAAAAAAGGCGCATACCATGTATGAAGCCGCTCTGAAACTTGATCCTACCAACCTTGATTATCTGCTTATTTACGCACACTTTCTTATGGACCGCAAACAATTCGGGGACGCGTTAATCTATGTTAAAAAAGCACTTGAAAAAAAACCGGATAATCAAGTTGCGTTAGAAATGAAAAAGGAATGTGAAAAAGCTACGGAATAATTATTCTTCCACAGAGGCAGGTTCGGTTGACGGCCCCACTACAATTTTTGCCGGTATTGCTCGATATACACTATAAATGGTTTCAGTGATTTTTTCGCCGTCTTTTATCATATGCCTATACCATGTTGCATTAAATCCCGTATGGCCATATTCAACTTGTCTTCGCGTACCCGGCGGCAATGAAGGATCTTCAACGATAACCGGCGCTCCCGGCCCGTGATATCCCCCTTGATACGGCCCTTCAAGTTCAACGGTTCGTCCATCATCCGTACCGTAAAATTTAAAAAATGCCTGCGTTCCTTCGGTATACGCCTGAATCAAAATATTACCGGGTGTATCGTTGATAAACTTTACATCATGTACACCGATATAAATCGTGGCATCAAGCCCATATCCGTAAATTTGAGCATAATATGAAACTGCATATGAATGCGGTGATCGTTCAACAATCGGGAGTCCCGACATTAATGCAGCGCGATATATTGTTGATGAAACTTGGCAAAGTCCACCACCGTATTCGGGAATTGTTCCTTCGGGCTTAATAACCAATTCCGGCAAATAACCGCCGGCGGCACTGACCGGCCCAACATACTCATTGAATGAAAAAGTTTCTCCGGGCGGAATAAGCAATCCGTTATATTTGCTCATGCCCACGTTAATATTATGAATTCTATTTGGAGGTGATCCGGCAAAGGCACTTCTTCCGGTCCCGATAAGTGTTTCTATGCCTAATATTTTCAATTCATCTTCCACATTAACATGAGCTTTACTAACGTGGACCGGTATCGGAATTTCATCAATATTATTATTGATAGCAAGATTCATAGCGGCAATAAAATAATGATCTACTATCGTTTGGCCGTTTTCCCCTTTTCCTTCTATAACAATTTCATCATTTTCGTCTTTATAAATAGAAACATTTTGAGGTTCGGATTCCAAAATCGGACTTATTTCTTTTTCAACATATGCAAGGAACGGTTCAGGCTCTATAACCATCGATAATTCGGTAGATAATCGCAGTGGAGAAGAAACGGCTATCTGCTTATCATTCAAAATCCCAACATCAAAGGAAATCACATCGCCAATATGAAAACGATCTTGATATTCAAACCTTATCCAGTCGAGATGATCTGACAATTTAAGATTCCAATCCCAGTTTTCATATGTGAGGGACAACGTATCATATAACTTGTCCTCAATGGCCTCCAGTTCGCTCTCCAGGCGTTCTTGCGTCACAAGAGGCTGATAGTCTGCAACTTTGACCTTAAGCGCCTCTGAGGAAAGATTATTGGCTCGTAATTTAATATCTTTATACAACTTTCTTGTTTCAATAGTTTGTCCGGAGGTTTCCGGTACAATAGTCAAAACACCCGATTCAAAAGTGACGTACGCATTGCTACTTTTTTTATCGGCAAATGCAAATCGCTCTTCAATATTCTTTTGTGCTTTTTGAATATCAACAGATACATAAAAGGGGATATTTCGCCCTTCAAAAATTGATGCGACAATAGTTGCTATATTGGTTGTTTTATAATCCACAAATTCCACTTCCTGTAAGGTATTTCTCGTAAGCAGTGAGACTCCCAATTCTTCCGGCGTGAAATTATGTGTCTCGCCACCAAGAGTTACCGGGATTGAAGAGTCTAAAAAAGGCTGACCGCGTTCCATTAATTTTACCTGAACTTCATCGAGCGTTAACGAACTGATATCGATACCGGCAACGGTTGTTCCCGGCAGCACCGTATTATATAGCGAAAACGTTAACACCGTTGAAGCAAGATGAAACAATACAAATAATGCTAAAAACGAGGCAAGTGCGATAATTGGTCCGCGAAATTCCTTGGTTACGCCTTTTTTTAATTTTCGTAATAATTTTTTGTGTCGCGACTCTTCTTTTTTTTGCGTTTCTTCTTGCGCAACTTGTTCTAACGATTTCTTTTTACCGACCTTGGCTTTCTTGCTCTTTTTCGGCGTAGTCTTTTTGGATGTTTTCGATTTCGCAGT
>CAZPFH010000017.1:0-466 GCA_964585825.1 uncultured Candidatus Peribacteria bacterium | reverse complement strand
ATTTTTTAGATTTTGTCTTTTTTGCTTTTACTGAAGAAGCAGTGTTTTTTCGCTTCTGTTTCTGCGTTTTTTCACCGTCTTTCTTTTTGTGAGCGGTTTTTTTCTTCTTTTTTTTGGCCATAAGAAATTTAAGAGCGTCTCAATAATTTTTTCTTGATATACTTCCAGGCTTTTGCGCTCTTCTTCTGTGTTTTCTTTTTAGCGGCCTGGATTTCGTCACCATATTCCTCCATAAACTTATCTCCCATTTCTCTCCCTCTGTCGTACACTTTTTTTCCTTTGTCTTTAATATATTTTCTAGTTTCTTTTCCTTTTTTAGGCGCAACCGTAAGGCCCACAACAGAACCGATGGCACCACCAACAATGGCCCCCATAACCACTTTATCAACCATTCCTTTTTTCTTTTTTTTCTCCAGTTTTTTCAATCGTTTCCGTTCTTTCCTGCTGAGTTTTTTCTTTATGTCAG
>CAZPFH010000016.1:0-14045 GCA_964585825.1 uncultured Candidatus Peribacteria bacterium | reverse complement strand
TCCAGAGTATGCTTAATACTTAAACTTCTACTCTTTAAGCCTTTCTTCCCTATATGAACTTCATTTTTATTACGAACTTTTCTAACATGCTTTGTGTCCTTCTCATCAAGTATAGAATCAAGTGACACTTTGTGAATTGATCCTTTATTGGTTAATGATGAATGAACCTGAAATTCAATATCTTTTATATCCGGAGCCACTTCTTGAACCGCTTGTTTTATTTTCACTTTATATCTTTCTTGCACCCATTTTTTTGCAAAAGGAGTTGGAAATCCTATGATAATCGTATTGTCGTTTCTATCGATAATACCAGTATCGGTAAACCAGGTTTTAAATAGAGGAAGTTTGATAGTCGGTTTGAGCCGCACTAAAACCTTTCTCCATATATCTTTATTCGACATAGGAATGACTAAAATTGATTGCCCTAGATTGGTTGGGACTCAATAGTATCCCTTGAATTATCTAAACTCAAGCTAATGTAGTACAACTTTTTTGAACCTATATATTGGACTTATCATTGCCTATTCAACACAATATGTAGGTAGACAATCGTGCTTATGAAACAAAATTAAAAAGCAATCAATACATACCAGAAATCAACTTGAAATTATACGCAACCTTTTTTATAAATTTTTTATAAAAGGATGTTTAGTATATCGCTGTAAGTAACTAAAAACAAAAAGCCAATAAGAATAAAAAAGCCAAGGGCGTTAATGGTAGATTCCCATTTTTGAGGTATCCTTTTTCCTCTTACAGCTTCAACCAACAAGAAAAATAATCTCCCCCCGTCAAGAGCCGGGAACGGAATAATATTCAATACGGCAAGACTCAAAGAAAGAAGCGCCATGAAACGCAACAATGCAAGAAGCCCATCCTGTACAAACACGTGCGTCAATTGAGCAATACCAACCGGGCCCGCAACTCCTTCCGGAACAACAAATTTACTTGTAACGGAACGAACCAATTCTCCCAACATCCCGAGAGTTAAACCGGCAAGTCTCCCCGATTCATAAAGGGCTTCTTTTATAGCGATATGTACGGGATATTGCACATCATGTATCTCTTTAACCGAGGTAAGAATATCAGAGTTATATACGCTCAATTGTTTGTTTTCATAAGAATTCAACGACAATAATCCAACCCCTATAAGTCCGTTTTCAGAGGGGGTAACGGAAAGATCAATAAGGGCCCCATCACGCTTGACCGTATATACCAGTTCTCTCCCCGCATTCTGTTTCGTCATCTCTATAGCATCTTCAGGCTGCTTTATGGAATGATCGTTAATTGAAAGAATAACATCCCCCTGTTTGAATCCGGCTTCATAGGCCGGTGCATCAAAACTGACACCAACAATCACGACACGCTGCTGCACAGGCAAAGAAACTGTAATTTCGCGCTTCTCGTAATCACGTAAAATAGTATAATTTAAGGTGTTTTCACTACTTATAACATCCTGATAATCAGAAACGGTGTATAGCGGCATTTCATTAACGGCAAGAATAACATCGCCGGGTTGTATGCCGGCCTGCTCGGATTCACTTGCAGGCATAACATCATGCACCACAACACGTGGCAAATAAATAGGTGTATAAAGTTCAACGCCAAAAGTTTCCAAATCGCGTCTGCCATCCAGCGTAATATCTCTTATTTTCCCTTCACGATACACCTCAACAACAACATCATCGGCGGTCGGTTGTTCTTGTAAAACCATAAGCTGACCCCGAGGATCAAGCAGTTCTTTTCCGTTTATACGCGTAATAATATCGTCTGATTTCAAGCCGGCATTTGCAGCAACGCTTTCCTCTTCTACCGTTTTCACTCGAACACCATGATCAATATCAATGGTTTCTTCATTAATGGCCTGCAAAACATCATCTCCATTTACAAGCAAAGGTTCAATACCGATACTGAATCCAACAACAAGTAACGTTAATGCAAGAATAAAATTCATCACCACACCGGCAACAACAACAGCCATTCTCTGCCTAAGCGATTTGCTGACAAAACTCTTGTCATCTTTCAACAATTTAGGATCAGAACCATCTTCTCCGTACAATCGAACAAATCCTCCAAAAGGTATCCAGTTAACCGAATAAATAGTTCCTTTTATCTTCTTGCCCCATATTCGTGGCGGCAACCCTATTCCAAATTCTTCAACTTTAATGCCAACCTTACGTGCCGTCCAAAAATGTCCCCATTCATGAATAAGAATGATAATTGAGAAAACAACAATAAACGCAATGGCCGATATTATAAAATCCATGTATTAAACCGTCATTATATCTTTTTCTTTGGCTTTAGCTATATCTTCAATTTCATCGTTTGCTTCGTCTACAGCTTCTTGTAAATGCTTATTTGCAAGATGAAAGTCATCTTCGCTGATATCTTTATCGTTTTCCAGCTTTTTAAAAGCTTCATGTGCCGTTTGCCTTGCATTACGAATGGAAATACGTGCATCTTCAGCAAGTTTATGAACTATTTTGGTAAGATCTGCTCTTCGCTCTTCCGTAAGTGCAGGGATATTAATACGAACCGCAACACCATCATTAACGGGAGTAAGATTGAGTCCCGCTTGCTGAATTCCCGACTCTATCTGGTTAAGCACACCTTTGTCCCACGGCTGAATTTGAATTGTTCGAGGATCGGGAATAGATATCGAAGCAAGCGCCTTAATAGGCTGATCTGTACCATAAGCTGTTATCATAACGTCTTCAACTAGAGAGGTATTAGCCCTCCCCATTTGTAATTTTGAATACTCTTTACGTAAATGATCAATAGTGTTTTTAAATTCTTTTTTTGCGGCTTCGAGATACGGTTTTGTTGGCATAAGTATAAAATAAGTTAAGTATTTATGAAATAAGAGTCCCGAGTTTTTCACCGGTGACAGCTTTTTTAATATTTCCTTTTTTCGTTAAATCAAAAACCAAAATAGGCATTCCTCCGTCCTTGCATAATGTAACGGCGGTAAGGTCAAGTACACGTAAATCCATCGCAAGTACATCTTTATAAGAGATAGTATCGAATTTCTTTGCATCCTTATCTTTTTCAGGATCATTATCGTACACACCATCAACTTTTGTAGCTTTAAGCAAAACATCGCAGTTTAATTCCAGTGCGCGCAGTGCCGCCGCCGAATCTGTTGTAAAATACGGATTCCCGGTGCCACCAACACAAATAACAACACGATCTTTATTAAGATGATGTCTCGCTTTCATGGGATAGTAATCTTCGGCTACCTGCTTAACACTGAGTGCTGAAGCAACACGGCATTCAATACCTTTTCTTTCAATGGCACTTTTCATAGCAGATCCGTTCATTACAGTCGCCATCATCCCCATATTATCCGACATAATTCTTTCTATACCTGAATTTTTAAAATCTCTGTATCGCCAAATATTGCCACCGCCAACGACAACAGCTATTTGAACACCCAGTGCATGCACTTCCGATATCTGATTGACAAGAGCATCGAGAGTATCCACATCTATTCCGGAATTTTTATCTCCCTGAAGCACTTCTCCCGATAATTTAAGAAGCACGCGTTTGTATTTAACAAGTTCCATCGTTTCTTAATACGTTAATAAAATGTAAGTAATAACTATGCCCAGAAGAACACCTATAATAAAGATGGCAGGAATTCTTCGTTCTTCTTCCTGCTCGTGAGCATTAGCAAGATCAGCGAGCAAATTACTACTCACAATCACCTCTTCATCCGCATTTTTTTCAATCACATCTTCATAATTATGATTTGCAACAAGCTTGACGAAATTATCAAAACTCACCTTTACCTTTTCCGCAGCTTCCGGTTCATGATTAACCACACGCGATTCGCGAACAATAGCCTGAGCCGCGCTATCTTCCTGAGAATCTTTATCTATATGTTTAACAACAAAAGAATCTTCTTCCGCAATAGAAAGGTCTTTTTTCGATTTACTTTTGGTTGGTCCGTCAATGGACTTTGTTTTTTTAGATCGAGCCATAATCATGCGTTTAATTCTACAAGATTATATCACATACTCAGACAAGCAAAAAGAATTACTTTGACCAGTCATAAAAATATATAAAAAAGAGTATGGTAGCAAGTGATCATCGCATCGCAGTGAAGCGTTTTTTATATGAAAAAAGAGGGAGGGATGAAGCAACCATCGCAGCGAAGCGTAGCGGTTTTGTTTTTTTATTAAAAAAAGGATGGTATCGAGTGATGCTTCGCAACGAAGTGAAGCGCATCACGAGCGTACCATCCTTTTTGATTCCTACATCATTCCCATGCCACCAGGCATTCCTCCCGGCATTCCCCCGGGCATTGCAGTTTTTTCGTCACCTTTTTCTTCCGGAATATCACTAACGGCACCTTCCATGGTAAGGAAGATAGATGCTATCGAAGTAGCATTTTGCAGTGCGCTTCGTGTTACTTTCGCAGGATCGATAATACCTTCTTTAACCATATCGACATATTTATCATTATCGGCATTATATCCAAATCCTTCTTTTTCATTAATCACTTTATCGACAATAACGGCACCGTCTTTCCCGGCATTTTCCGCTATCTGACTAAGTGGAGCCTGAAGAGCATTTTTCACCAAATGATAACCGGTTACTTCATCAGTATCGCCTTTTTTACCCTCAAGAACTTTTGAAGCCTCAAGTAAAGCAACACCACCACCCGGAACTATGCCTTCTTCCACAGCAGCTTTTGTTGCCTGCAAAGCATCTTCAATGCGATGCTTACGTTCCTTAAGTTCCACTTCGGTAGCGGCACCTACTTTGATAATACCAACACCGCCGGCAAGTTTAGCCAATCTTTCTTGTAATTTTTCTTTATCAAATTCCGATGAAGATTTTTCAAGAGCAACTTTAATTTCATTAATACGCCCGTCGATATCCGTTTGTGCTCCTTTTCCTTCAACAATAGTTGTTTTATCTTTATCGGCAACAATTTTATGAGCTTCTCCAAGATCAGAAATATCAGCACTATCAAGCTTAAGCCCAACTTCTTCGGAAATAACGCGTGCACCGGTAAGGGCAGCGATATCTTTTAACATTTCTTTTCGTCGGTCTCCAAAAGCCGGAGCTTTTACAGCGAGTACGTTAAAGACACCACGCAATTTATTGAGTACAAATGTTGCAAGTGCTTCACCTTCAACATCTTCAGCAACAATAACGATATCTTTCTTGCCTGACTGAACAAGCTTTTCGATAAGCGGCAAAACTTCCTGAATCGATGAAATTTTCTTATCGGTCACCAAGATTTTCGGATCAACCATCTCCGCAACCATTTGAGAAGGGTCGGTAACCATATAAGGAGATATATACCCGTTATCAAATTGCATTCCTTTTACAACTTCTTTTTCAAGTCCCATTGCTTGAGATTCTTCAACGGTTATAACACCATCGGGACCAACTTCTTCCATCATTTCAGCGATAATATTACCCACTTCTTCACTTTGCGCTGAAATAGTTGCAACTTGTGCAATTTTTTCTTTCGAATCATTAATTTGAATAGCATTATCTTGAAGATGCTTCACGACAGCATCGGTTGCTTTATGAATTCCATCTTTAAGTTTCATTGGATTTGCCCCCGCTGTTACGTTTCGTAATCCTTCTTGAATCATCGCGTGAGCAAGAATAGTTGCGGTAGTCGTACCGTCACCCGCAATATCATTGGTTTTGGTTGCCACCTCTTTTACCAATTGAGCTCCCATATTTTCGTAGCTCTCCGGCAAGTCTATTTCTTTTGCAATAGTTACACCATCGTTGGTAATAGTAGGTGCTCCGTACTTTTTATCAAGTACGACATTTCGTCCTTTCGGACCAAGGGTTATGCGCACAGCTTTCGCGAGTTGTGTTACTCCCGAAAACAACTTTTGTCGTGCTTCGTCACTAAAGGCTACTTGTTTTGACATAGTAGAGTAAGGTTAAAATTATTTAAGAATTGCAAGAACATCAGATTCATTCAATACAAGGAGTTCTTTGCCATCAACTTTAATTTCAGAAGGCGCATACTTGGTAAAAAGAACCGTATCCCCTTCTTTAACTTCCATAGGAATTTTTTTATTATCACCGCCCACTTTTCCGGGACCGGCAGCAATAACCTTTCCTTTTTGAGGTTTTTCTTTTGATGCGGTATCAGGAATAATAATTCCCGAAGCGGTAGTTTCTTCTTTAGCCGGTTCAACAACAAGATGATCGGCTGTCGGAACTATCTTTGCCATAGATAAAAAGGTTAAATATATACAACTTAGCACTCGGTATTATAAAGTGCTAATACGCAGAGTCAAGACTTTTTTAACGACTCCGTTACTCAATATGGTGTAGCTCCCCTATGGTACGTAAAACAGAAGAAGACAGTATGGGAATGCGCTTCAATCGTTCGCGGGGAGAGATTGTTTGCATTACCTGTGATAAACGTCTTTTATATTGCAAACAAACATCGGTTATATCACGACGATAACATGGCTCAATTTCTTCCTCATCAATAAAAGAAAAAGAAAGAGATCCACCTTTATATTCAACGCTATTCACCTGCAGACAATCATCAACGGAATCTATATGTTCGCGAATTGTATTAATAATCTTTGTTGCTCGTTTTTTCCGTTCTTCTTCCGTAACGTGCGATAAAAGAAAAAGAGAGGCCGCACGAACTTCCTCCACGTAACTGTGAATAGTCCGTCCCATCCACTCCACATTTGACGCGCATGCTTGCTCCATATTTCGCATGGTAAGAATTTAAAGAGGGAAACCGCTACGCAGCTCCCTCTTTACAAGATTACATACAAAGACCTGTGCAGAGCCAATTCCCATTGTCACACGTACAAACGGTACATTCGTTTTGGTCATAACTTTCACCGTCGTCATAGACAATTGCACCTGAAATACACGCACCTGTCCCAACTAACGATTCAACATCAAGTCCGGCATCGAGAGTTTCAAACGTAACCACATAATGCAGACCGTCTCCTACATATTCTTCAAACACCGCTTCGCTTTCCTGATATTTTAAGATTCGGGTGATCAATTCAGCCATCTGTCCTCGATTAAGCTTTTCCGAAAATGAATCAATATCCAATGGGATAACATTCATATCAGCCGCATAATCAACCGTATCTTTATACCAAGGTGTTCCTTTTGTGTATTCATTGCCAAAACCAACCGTAGTGATCTTTAGCGCTTCAACAAATATAATTTCCTGAGCCGGCTTGAATGTTCCATCTTCATACCCCTCTACAATCCCCTGTTCTTTAGCAAAACAAATATACGGTGTATACCATTGGCCCGCTTCCACATCGTTAAAACACGATTCGTTCGCATAGGCTTCGAAATCACTTTCTTCATATGCCGCTTCAACAATAATCTTTAATAATTCCGCTCGATTGATTTTTTGTTCCGGCTTATATGAACCGTCTTCATATCCTTGTACTATGCCGTTTTCATATACATACCATATGGCATCTTCGTATTTATGATCATATATATCGTGCATCGGATCATACGTTGCTTCCGGTTCAGGTTCGGGCTCAGGATCCGATTGAGAAACATCAAATGTTTCATCGGTAGAAACAAGGAAACTTTCCCAAAGCCAACCTTGTGATCCATCACTGCGCTCCACTTTGTGCCAATCTTCCGTTTTCCCGATAACATGCAGCACTTCCCCGGCAGGGATAGTAGCCGTTATATTAGAATCCATGCACGAGATATCACGCAGGTATACTGCAGAATTTGTTTTTACATAAAAGTCCGCACTCGAAAGCGGATCATTCGAACAAATATCCGTTGCCATGCTCAATGGCGAACCTGCAACTAGCAAGGCAGTTGCCATTACTAGCAAAACAAGTTTTTTCATACTTTTTAAGTTAAATAATGAATTTAAATAAAGCGTTACAGTTCAAACTTTCGCACTGTTATTTAGCGTATTCCTCTGCTCGTGTTTCTCTCATTACATTAACTTTGATTTGCCCCGGATATTGTAAGTTCTGTTCAATTTTTCGTGTCACATCGTGTGAGAGTTTAACCGCACCTAAGTCATCAATCTCGTTCGGATCAAGGAAGATACGCACTTCCGTTCCGGCCTGAATAGCATACGCTTTCTTCACGCCATCAAACGAGTTACAAACATTTTCCAGCTCTTCCAATCGTTTTATATAGTTATCAAGATTGTCCTGATCTGCACCCGGACGAGCATTCGCAATAGCATTTGCCGCTGAAACAATCATCGCTTCCATCGTGTCGGGTTCCGGATCGCCATGATGCGCTTCAATCGCATGTACCACTCTGTTATCAAGACCAAATTTCTTTGCAATATCACGTCCTATAGTAGCATGGTGTCCCTGAATTTCATGATCTACAGCCTTGCCGATATCGTGAAGAAGTCCGGCTCGCTTACTTATATTCACATCAGCACCAAGTTCGGAAGCAAGGTTGGCAGCCAAATAGGCAACTTCCATAGAATGCTTCAATGCGTTTTGTCCATAACTCACTCTAAATTTAAGTCTTCCAAGAAGTTTAATTAAATTTGGATGAAGACCTGCAACGCCTGTATCAAAGGCCGCCTTTTCCCCAAGTTCTTTAATAAGCCCCGCAACTTCTTCTTTAACTTTATTGTAGGTTTCCTCAATACGAGCGGGGTGAATACGACCATCTTCAATTAAACGTTCAAGTGTTATTTTTGCAACATATCGCCTAACCAAATCAAACCCGGCAATAACAATCGAACCCGGAGTATCATCAACAATAACATCAATACCGGTAATTTCTTCAAAGGTATTAATGTTCCTTCCTTCGCGCCCTATAATTCGTCCTTTCATATCATCCGAAGGCAAACTGACAATGGTAGCCGTAGATTCAACAGTGGTATCGGCAGCATATTTTTGAATTGCTTCGGCGATAATATATTTAGCTTTTTGCTGTGCCTCTTCTTTAATATTTTTCTCGGTTTTCTTGATTTGCTCAACAAGCACTTCTTTGGTATCTTCTTCAACTTTTTTGAGCAGTATATCCTTAGCATCTTCCTTTGACATTTGAGCTACTTTTTCAAGCTCCGATTCTTGCATTTCCTGAATTTTTTTCACTTCTTCACGAAGACGCTTAACCGAGGTCACTTTGTTTTCCAACTCCTCTTTGAGTTTATCCGCATCTTCAGACTTTTTCTCCAACGCTTGTTCTTTTTGCACCAAACGTTCTTCTATTTTTTGTAGCTGTTCACGTTTTTGTTGCTCATCTTTTTTAGCATCATCTTGAATTTTGAATGCATTATTTTTTGCATCAAGAAGAATTTCTTTCGACTTATCCTGTGCATCCTTGATCATGTTTGCACTTTGCTCAGCGAGATCTTTATTCTTTTCTTCAACATGTTTTTTTCGATAAACATAGCCGATAGCACTACCCGCAGAAAGACCAACGAGAATTAAAAGAATTGTCAATGTATCCATAAATAATAGTTAGTACTGCGTACATTGACCTAAGGATGTCTTATTTGAAAACGAAAAACACTGCTCTGGAACAAACACATTATTTTTGGATTGTTCCACTATACGTATATTCTAAAATTGTCTTTAAAATAAGCATTTTTATTACTATACAAATATACTTTTTAGTTTCGTTTTCTCTTATTACTTAGACCAATCTACATTAATAAAATTCATTATTTAACGTACTGCAAACGATACTAAAAGTCAATAATGTATTTAATATTTTTTTAAGATTTTGTTCATGAAGAATGAATATTGTTGATTCACTTTTTATCATAAAAAATGAAACACTGGACCACTCTATACATTGTTACGTCACTCATTTTACTGTTTGGCATTTTCACACAACGAGCACTGGGTATGCCCGCAACACCAAATCCTTCGTTGCAACCTTTCCCGGCTCTAATCTTAAGCAGAGTTGACAGTAAAAATGCCGAAAGCGACAATATTACAATAACCGTTAAAGACGACTTAAATAATGGCAACGGAGCCTCGGTAAAAGGACTAACTTTATATGATGACGCATCCTTTTTTACCCTTGAAGAAGATATATACATGCGCACCAACGAAACCATAACATTCATTTTTAATGCCATGGATCAGGACATAGAAGCAACTAAAAACGGAATAACCGTTCACTTGGGAAAGAAAGGTTTAACAGGAACAACCGAACAAATTGTCATTCTGGGGCCGGATAATACAGTCATCGATGCTCTTTGTTGGACAAGCGATTCACCAACAACTGCAGAGGAAGAGGATATGCAAGAATTGTTTGAACGGGGAGGTTGGTATTCGGCTGATCCAGCCCATTGCTTCCCAAGCAAAGATATAAAAAAAGACAGCTACTTGGAACGCATATCAATACATCAAGATACAGACACCAAAGAAGATTGGACACTTATCACGCCACAAGAAACTATCGATGAAGAAAACCTCCAGCAAACAACAAAACCTGAACCGGAGCCTGGAAAAGATAATAACCCGGAAGTGGAGAGCTTGCCAATATGTCCATCTCTTTCAATTAACGAAATAATGCCCAATCCTAGCGGAAGAGATTCGGGTAATGAATGGATTGAATTAAAAAATATATCAACAAGCGATTGTGCGGCAAAAGGTTGGGTAGTCGATGATGAAGAAGGAGGAAGTAAACCTTATACCATAGCTGCTACAACACTTATTCCTTCTCAAAAATATCTCCTACTCCCCTCCTGGGAAACCAAAATTAACCTTAATAATACGAATGATACGGTGCGACTATTCTCTCCCGATGACGATATGATCGAATCAATCCATTATGAAGATGCGCCGGACAATCAAAGTTTTGCACGTTTGCCGGAGTCAGACAGTTTTGAATGGACTGTAAAACTTACACCATATACGGAAAATCTCTTCGAAAACGAAGAAGAGAAAAAAGAAGAAAAGAAGAAGAAAACAACAGAAAAAAACATCCCCGACGGAGATCTTTCACAGTCTGTTCATATAACAGAATTATTACCAAACCCCAAAGGTAGCGATAGCGGAAATGAATGGATTGAGCTTTTTAATAATGATGATCAAGTAATCAATCTTGCCAATTGGACTCTTGGCAACCAAAACAAAACATATACTTTCCCGGAAACAAAAATAAAGCCCAAAAACTATCTGATTCTGTCCGATAAAGACATAGGATTTTCATTAAAAAACAGTACGGACACAATCACTTTAAATGATTTTGAAGAAACAACAATCGATAGTGTTTCATACAATGATGTTAAAGAAAATCATTCATATATGAACATCATAATTCATTATAAAGGTCAAAAAGAAACCTCTTGGTCATGGGAGGAAAAACCAACACCCGGAGCGCCAAATCAAGACTTGTATCGATATGAAGGAGCCATTGTGGAATACCAAAAAGAAAATGGCGTTCTAACTATCGAAATCGACGAAAATCAGAAAACGGAATTAATATCAATAAACACACTTCTCACCGGCGAGATGATAACGAACACTATATTTGAAACAGGAACGATCATACAGGTCACACTAAGAAAAGATAACAACCAATGGCTTTTGGAAGATTATCAAATCCTACTAGCAGCTTCAAAAGAAGAACAATCAAACAATACGGACGGTCTTCTTTATATTGCACTTTCTTCCGTTGCTCCACTGGGATATATAGGATACAAAGCGTTCGTAAAATATAAATTGATTAAAATTGTATAAACTGCCGGTTATAACGTATAATGAAAGACGCATTATTTAGTAACGTCTTTCACTCCTATGGACGAATACGATGACACAACCAATACATGGCGAACTGTAGGGCTTATTTTAATTGGTGTGCTCGTAGGATACATCGTTGGAAGATTTGAATTAACATCGCTTTCATTTGAAATCAACAATAACATCCAACCTGAAAATAAAAACCAACAAACCGAGCAAGCACATAATGCCAAAAAAGACGATGTAACAATTTCAACCGACGACGATCCCGCACTCGGCAATGAAGATGCGCCAATTACCATTATAAATTTCAGCGACTATCAATGTTCTTTTTGTAAAAAATTCTATCAAGATATTTTTCCGCAACTTAATGAAGATTATATTCAGGAAGGAACAGTGCGATATGTTTTCAGGGATTTTCCTCTCAGCATACATCCGAAAGCACAGTACGCTCACTATGCGGCGGAATGTGCAAAAGATCAACAAGCATATTGGGAAATGCACAATATATTATTTGAAAAACAGGAACAATGGATAGAATCGGAAAATATTATGGAAGAATTAGTTTCATATGCTCAAGAACTGAATTTTAATACAAAAGTATTTAACGAATGTATGTCATCGGAAAAACATAGGGATGAAATTGCAAAAGATAGACAAGACGCACTACTATATGGATTCAAAGGAACCCCAACCTTGGTAGTAAACGGGACTATTTTACGCGGCATTACCAACTATGAAAAATTGCAGGAAGTTATAGAAAAAACTTTATAACACTATTATGGAAAATCTAACGCTTGCAGTCTCAAAAATGCATTGCGCAACCTGCGCTCAAAAGATAGAAAAAGAACTATCAAAGACAAAGGGTGTGTTAAACGTTGTCGTGAATTTTACAAATGAAAAAGCAACGGTAACATTTGATGAACAAGTTATTAATGAGAAAAAGATTGTACGTATTATCACCAAACTGGGATATAAAGCCAACATAAGTATCACGGAAAACAAGAGGCAAAAAGAAAGAAAACGAACGATGAAAAAACTTTTCATAAAACTCTTTTTTGCTACCGCACTTGCCCTCATTACACTTCTCAGCCCATTTTATTTCACAAAACTACCGAAAATTCTTTCCCCTTATATGGTTGATGTTATTTTATTTTTTGCAACTCTATTTGTTGTATACTTGGGGGCATATAAAACGCTACAAAAAAGTTTTATTGCCTTTCGAGAATTAAGACTGCGACCCACCCTACTCCCGGGGCTTGGCATTAGCGTTCTCGTTATCTACACTCTTGTCCTCATCCTATTCCCAACACTACACCCCGCACTATCACGATTCACTCTGTTGAGCACCATCAATGTAATGTCGGTAGTGCTACTCAGCATAGAATGGATACACCTTTCATATGAAGCGCATTTCAAAGAAAGCTATGAGAATCTTATTGAAATACAACCAAAACGTGCACGTGCAGTCAGACACGGAACCGAAATGGAATTGGATATCGAAGAAATTAAAATCGGCGAAATCATTAAGGTAAAGGCTGGGGAAACCATTCCCGTAGACGGCATAATCATAGAGGGCAACGGAACAATCAATGAAATGATGATCGTTGGCACTATTAATCCGGTTGAAAAAACAGTCGGCGATGAAGTAACAACGGGAACAATAAACGGCAAAAACACGCTTGTCATAAAAACAACACAAGTAGGCGGAAGTAATACAGTCAATCAATTAATAACACACTTGAAGGAAGCAAAAAAATATCCGAGTTTTAAAGAAAAAAATGCTCGGTTGTTTGAAAAAGCATCTACAATTATTTTCTTGTTAATGGCTCTTACACTTTTTATTTTTTGGACTTTGTGGGGAGCACCTCTTTATGTCGGAATCCTTAGTGCATGTTCGCTTTTACTTATCAGCAATCCAAAACTTTTTCGCCTGACAACCAATATACCCATAACCTATACAATAGAACGATTGGGCTTAAACGGTATGCTTTTCTCTGGAGGGCAAACTCTCGAAAAAGCACATAAAATTAACCATATCGCATTTGACAAAACAGGTATTTTAACCAAAGGCGTTCCCGAAATAACAAATATTGTCACTAAAGAGGGATACAACGAAAAACGTTTTTTAATTCTTATCGGCTCACTGGAAAATGCATCTACCCACCCTTTTGGCGAAGCAATTGTGCGCTATGTAAAAGAACAAGGTTTAACAATAAAAAAACCATCGGGCGTAAAAACAATTGAAGGAATGGGGCTTTTAGGCGTCGTAGACGGACAAGAAGTCATTGCGGGCAATATAAAATTACTTGAAAAATCAAATGTGCAAATGAATGAAGAACTTCTTCACAAAGCCGAAATTCTTTCAAAAAACGT
>CAZPFH010000015.1:0-14332 GCA_964585825.1 uncultured Candidatus Peribacteria bacterium | reverse complement strand
CGCCATGCCACTGTTTTGAAACAATTAAGCAGGCCGTTATATAATCTGCGTTATTATATCGGAGAGGAGTATGCCGATTATCATCAGCTTGTGGAATTTCTTTAGCTATGGTCAACAATACGTGTTTTTTCCCATGAGCCAAACGTTATGTAAATGAGTGCAAGAAGAGCACCGGTCACATTCGATATTGTATAAGCCCACCAAATGCCTTGCATGCCGAGAGGAGTAAAGTGAGAGAGTGTATATCCTGCTGAAACCATAATGATAATTGTAAAAATGGAAAGCATCATAGCTGACCGGGTATTCCCGCTTCCTCGCAAAGTACCGATTGCTCCCATTTGCATACCTACAAAACCGTAAGATAAAGATGTAATTCTGAGAAATAACGCGCTTTCTTTTATAACTTCAGTTTCTCCGGGTACAAAAACACCAACAACATATTCTGCGAAAATAAAAAGTATAATACCAATAATGGTAAGAGCCCAAAATCCTATTATCATACTTTTTTTCATTGTTGCGCGGGCGCGATCAATTTTCCCGGCACCTATATTTTGTCCGACAATAGTTGAAGTTGACATTGCAAGTCCTATTGTGGGGACAATAATAAAACTGAAAATGCGACTTCCCAGACCGTACGAGGCAATTGCAAGGGTTCCAAAAACCGAGGTGATAAAAGTCATGATTACCATGCTAAGAGCGCGTGACGATCCTTCTATAGAGGTGGGGAATCCAAGAACAAACAGTTTTTTAATAGTTCCGAATTTTGGAAGGAGATGATGTATTTTTAAATGAATACCTCGTGTTCCCGAAAGGAGCAGTATAACACCTATTATTGCCGATAAACTTTGCGTGATCACTGTTGCTAATGCTGCTCCTGAAACACCAAAAGCGGGCATTGCTCCCCATCCCAAAATAAAGAGGGGGTCAAGAAAAAAGTTGAGTAATACGGTTCCGATAACAATGTAAAGCGGTGTTTTTACATCTCCTACCCCGCGTACTACAGACTGATAAACAAAGAAAATAGCCATAAATGTAAAACCGATAAATGAAATTTGCAAGTATTGCACTGCATCTTGAGCAACACCGGCTTCGGGATTCATGAGACTAATAAAGAAATTGGAACTTAAAAAACCTATACATGCGAAAACGATTGAAACAATAATCATTAAAGAAAGCGTTTGTGCGGCGTAATAATCGATTTTCTCCTGATTCTTTTTTCCTTTGTACTGTGCTATTAAAATAGATCCTGCGACCGTTAATCCAATACCGAATTGAATTAAAAGAAAAAGAATAGGAAAGCTTAACGAAACCGCCGCGACTGCGTTTTTTCCCAATTGTCCGACCCAAAATGTATCGGTAAGTTGATAAACCGTATGAAAAATATTGGCTGCAATAATGGGTATTGCCAATCGCAGAAGAGATTCGGTTATCGGTCCTTTGGTAAAATCTCGTTTCATGATGATATATCTTTACTTTATGCCTTTTCAGTCGTTTAATGCTACGCGTAAATTTTCGAATAATCAAGAATTATTATCTATACTTTTATATGCATATTCAATATAGTGAGTTTGAATATATATTTAACCTTTGTATTTATGAGAAAGGTAATGTCGACGATACTTATGGCATTTATGCTTTTTTCACTTAGCGGATGCAGTCCGACTGAAGAGCAGCAGGAGCAAGAGCAGGAGCCGAAAGACGATGTGGCCCAAGAACAACCGCAAACTGCTCAAGCTGATTCATTTGCGAAGTGGGAGGACAACACTGTTGATTTTACTCCACGGATTCCTTCGCATGAAATAAACGAAAACCTTGATAATGTGCTGTATACCGACATTGTTGAAGGACCGGATGAGGCTAAAGAATATCTTGCACAGTATGGTTTTGTTGTTACCGATGGATGGTATGACGAATATTTTTCGGTATATGAAGATAATCGGTATGAATATATTCCGAGTTTTGTAACAACCGACTCTGTATTACATACTTATCATCTATATTTTAATTTTTTGTTAAAGAGTCTTGAAGAAAACGAACTGTACGACTTGGCTTTCGATCTTTCGCAATCGATGCAGGAGAAGTCGTTAGCTCAGTATGAGTCCTCAAAAGGGACGCAATGGGAAAATGCGGCTCGAAGAAACGTAGCGTATTTTAGCACGGTAATGGCTATTCTTGCTGAAGATAATGCTGAAATTCCATCATTTGTTGAAGAGGATGTGAAAGTGGAACTTGAACTTATGGAAGCGCATGAAGGACTGGGGCCGTCAGCCGTAATGGGCGATGATTCGATGTATATGGAAGATTATTCGCAATATATTCCGCGGGGACATTATACGAAAACAGAGCAGCTGAAACGGTATTTCAAGGCGCTTATGTATTATGGTCGTATGACTTTTCGGCTTCAGGAACAAGATGAAACCAGATCTGCATTATTAATGGTTGAAGCACTTAAAAACAGTGATGATATTCGTAACGACTGGAGAAGACTGTATGAGCCAATAGGCTTTTTTGTGGGAGAGCCGGATGATTTGGTTTACTTGGATTATGTGCCGGTAGCAAAAAAAGTGTATGGCGAAAGTTTTACAGCAGATGACATGATTGGAGAAGATACGTTATTACAGAATTTTATTGATGAAGCTAAGCAATTACGGGATCCCGGCGTAAACTCAATGCCTGTTCTGGGAACAATATTGGAACCGGATGAAGGAGTTGAAGAACGCACGGAAGAAACCAAAGGGTTTAGATTTGTAGGGCAAAGATTTACGATTGACGCATATGTTTTTCAAAAACTTATTTGTCGCGAAGTGGGTAATTTAGACGGGACGATGAAGTGCCCCAAAGAAGATTCAAGGATGTTGCCAAACGGGTTGGATTTGCCTGCGGCGATGGGATCCAAGCTTGCGTATGAAATTCTTGATAATATGGGGGAAACGGGCTATGAACGATATCCTGAAAATATGGAAAAGTTAAAACAGGGTATGCGGAAATTGCCTCAATCGCAATGGACAAAGAATTTGTATTGGGGATGGCTTTATACATTGAATACTTTGCTCCCCGAAGAAGGAGATGGATATCCGTTTTTTATGCAATCCGACGAATGGGGCAAGAAAAAGCTTAATACCTATTTGGGAAGCTGGTCTGAGCTCAAGCATGACACTATTTTGTATGCCAAGCAGGTATATGCGGAGTTGGGCGGAGGACCGCTTATTGAGGAAAAAGATGATCGTGGTTATGTTGAGCCTAACCCCGAATTGTATGCAAGGCTTGCGTCATTAACACAATTAACCGCAGATGGCTTAAAGCAAAGGGATATTCTCAGTTCTCATAACGAAACACAATTAAAAAAATTGAAACAATTGTTAATTAAATTACGTGATATTTCTGTTAAAGAATTGGAAAACACTCCGTTAAGCGAAGAAGAATATGAATTTATCCGCGCATACGGCGGGTCGCTTGAACATTTCTGGTATGAAACATTTACCGATGAAGAAAAGGAGCAAGGCAACTTGCTGAATGATAATCCCGCACCGATTATAGCAGATGTGGCAACAAATCCGGGTTGTTGTGTCTTGGAAGTGGGAACCGGTCATATTCAGCCGATATTTGTGGTATTTCCCATAGAAGGAGAACTTCGCGTAGGTCGTGGTGGTGTTTACTCATATTATGAGTTTGTCTGGCCAATGGCAGATCGTCTTACAGATGAGAAATGGCGGGATGAAATTTTGTGGGATCCGGAAAAGCAACCTGACCGACCATCATGGCACACATTTTTAAATATTTGGGAATAATCGTAAAAAGTATTGTGGGAGGAGGACTTGCGGTCCTCCTCTTTTCTGCTTCGCTGGTACCGCACGAGACTTTGTATTTTGATTTTGATGATGATGGGATTGATGAACATATATTCAGACGATACGGGCAAGTTTATGTGCAGAGTAATGGGAAAAACGTTTTCAAAACACCGATGGATTGGGATGTAAGACAAATAATGGTTGGTGATTTTACCAATAACGGTCATGCGGAAATAGCTTTTTATCTCTGGAAAAAAGGGAATTACGGATCTTCATTGCCCTTTTGGGTGGAGAAAAACGATGATTCATATCGTCAGCATCTGTTTTTGTACGAATGGGAAAACGGAATGAAACCACTTTGGCATTCTTCAAATTTACCGTATATTAATACTCGAACAATGTTAGGAGACTTTGATGATGACGGGTTGAACGAGATAAAGGTGCTTGAACGTCCTTATAGCTGGGGAAAATGGGGGGTTACCGGACAGACTGTTGCTATTTGGCAGTGGGACGAATGGGGATTTAAAAAAATATGGCGGAGTGAAAAAGATCGATATAAAGATTTCGTATTATGATTGAAAAGTTTTTGTATAAAAGTCAGCAGATACGTCGAAAAGCAAGCAAAAAAATGCATGTATTAAATGTTGTGGAGCTTGATAGTCGAGCTTTGCGTAAGAATTACGAATATTATAAAAAGAAACATCCTGAATCCGAGATTTGCCCGGTATTAAAAAGTAATGCATATGGACACGGTCTTAAAGAAATTGCACGATTATGCGATCGTTTTTCCGCACCGTATATTGTTGTGGACAGTTATTATGAGGCGTTGGAACTAAAGAAAATTGGCATAAAAACACCATTGTTGGTTATTGGGTATACTCATCCCGATAATTATCGTTATATGAAATTGGGTGATATCAGCATTACGGTGCTTGATATGCAGACAATAGAAGCTCTTGGTGCATTGAAAAAAAAGATTTCCATACATTTAAAAATTGATACCGGTATGCATCGACAAGGTGTCCCTTTTGATAATTGTCAAAAAGCTCTTCATTTGATTAAACGTTACAAAAATCTTCAACTTAAAGGTATATGTACGCATTTGGCTGACGCCGATAATCAAGAGTCGGATGTATTCACTAAAAAGCAGGTGGAAATATTTAAAAAAGTCTTGAAAATAACTGAACAAGAAGGCTTTGATATAAAATGGAAACATATATCGGCAACCGGTGGAGCAGGAATGATTTTTGATGATGCATTTAACATGGTTCGACTGGGGCTTGGCCTATATGGGGATTCTCCCGTTGATGATTATGACAGGCTGCACCCAGTTTTGCGATTTGAGTCAACCGTTATAGATATTAAAAAGCTTAAAAAAGGAGATTGTGTAAGTTATGGCTGTACTTTTACAGCACCAAAAGATATGACTATCGGTGTTGTGCCGGCCGGTTATTATGAAGGAGTTGATAGACGATTGAGTAACAAGGGCTACATATACTATAAAAATAAGCCATGTCCTATTGTGGGAACTGTTTGCATGAACCTAACAATGATTGATGTTTCATCGGTTCCGGATATAAAAAAGTGGGATAAAGTTACTATTATAAGCCGAAAACAGGCTCAAAAAAATTCAGTGCGGGCAATTGCGGAATATTGTAAAACCATAACTTATACGGTTTGGACTCATATAGCACCAACTATTCGCCGAGTTATAATCGAGTAATTTAAGGTGTAATACGATTAATTAACCGTGGGAATGGGATTGTTTCTCTTATGTGTGGTATGCCGCAAATCCAAGCGGTTAAACGCTCGAGTCCGTAGCCAAATCCACTGTGTGGCACCGATCCGTATTTTCGTAAATCCAGATACCATTCAAATTCTTTTTCTGGAAGGTTTTCATCTTTAATGCGTTGCAAAAGAGTGTCGTAATCATCTTCACGTTGACTGCCACCGATAATCTCTCCATACCCTTCCGGAGCGAGCAGATCACTACATAGGGCTTTTGTTTTATCTCCAGGGTCGCGTTTCATATAAAAAGCCTTTACCTCTGCCGGATATTTTTCAACAAAAATAGGTTTATCGTATTTTTCGGTCAGGATTGTTTCATCATCAGCTCCTAAATCGTCATTATTGCCTATATCAGAGCCCATTTTCTGCAATTCTTTAATAACTTCTTCATGTGTTTTACGTATAAACGGAGCTTTTACTTTGGTAAGAGGCTCAATGTCTCTTTTAAGAAGGGCGAGATCTTTTTTATTGTTTTGTAAAACCTGCTCTACTATATAGATAACCAGTTTTTCTTGAATATTCATATTTTCTTCATGGTCGACAAATGCAGCTTCAGCATCCATCATCCAGAATTCGGTAAGATGGCGCCGTGTTTTTGATTTTTCCGCTCGAAAAACAGGACCAAAGTCAAAACATTTTCCAACACTGTAAATGGCCGCTTCAAGATAGAGCTGTCCGGACTGTGAAAGAAAAGCCTTCCCTTCGTCAAAATAGTCAACTTCAAAAAGTTCTGTTGTTCCTTCACAGGCATTTGGCGTGAGTATAGGAGAATCTATTTTGATAAAATCATGCTTATTAAGATAACTGTATGTTGCATTGATAATAGTGTTTCTGATGCGTTGAATAGCCCATTGTTTCCTTGAACGAAGCCATAAATGGCGGTTATTCAAAAGAAAGTCGGGTCCATGTTCTTTTTTTGAAATAGGGTATTCCTCATCATTAAGATGATGGATGGCAATATCGCTTACCTGCAGTTCATACACATCATCATGTTTTGGGTGTTTGCTAACTGTTCCGGTAACGGTGAGGGAGGATTCCATTGTTAATTCCTCCGCTTTGGAGAAAATATCTTTAGAAACGCTGCTCTCTTCTACAATTCCTTGAATTAGGCCTGTACCGTCACGCAGTTGCAAAAAATATATTTTTCCGCTTCCGCGCTTATTGTACATCCATCCTCGAATACTTACTTTTTCGCCAACATGACGATCTATACGTTTAATAGTGACAATCATAGTTCTTTTTTTATGGGCAGTATAAATGTACTTGAGCTTGCTGCTTAATTCAAGAAAATGTCTTGGCGACTATTTACAAAAATATAGAATTATTGTATAATATGGGTGTATGGAAATAGAAATTCCTCAAAAAACAGAAAAAGAGATGAAAAAGCGAAAGCGCACAAGGTTTACACCAAGGGTTGTACTCAATATTATTCTTATTGTTGGTGTATTATCTCTTATAGCGATGGCTCTCTACGCTCCGCGAACGGATTTCTTTAAAGGCGCGGTATTACTTCGTCATTCGTCAACTATTGATACCATTGATGCGTCACAATCATCGGAAAAGCCCATGCCGGGCGCGCTTCTTATTGATTACGTGAAAAAGAGTAAAGATGTTGTCGTAAACGGTGAACTTATAACTCTTACCAGTTTCGTGCTTGAAGCCGAATATGAATCAATGGCCATTAGTTCGTTTCTTTTCGAGTTTGAAGGGGCCATTGAACCGAGAACTATAATTGAACCTAAATTATTGGTTGATGGTCATGAACTTTCAAGCACTAATTACATTTGGATTTCACCTACCCGTTTACTTGTTGAAGTGTCGGCCGAAGAAGTCTTATTGAGTGATAGATTGCCGATTATGTTGCAAGGCATAGTGAATATTGCGCAGTCCGGGCAAACCATAACGGTATTTGTCAGTGATATCTCCGCAACGGGTCAAGCCTTAAAAAAGGCAATAACAAATATTGGAGTAAAAGGAGAAATAGATGCCGCGGGAACGGCTTTACATATACAGTAATTATTCTTAATCCATTGTCGTTATGGCAAAAAAAACAAAAACAAAAGGTTGGGTAAAAGGGGTTATTGCTCTTGTGATTGTAGGAGCTGTTGGGGTACTTGGGTATTATGGGGCTAACGGAGAATTATTTCAGGGGAGAAGTTTTCGCGTAGCAGAGCCAAAAATGGAAAGACTTAAAACCGAGGAAGTTGAACGATTGAAAGATATGGAACGTTTGAAAGGTGTTGAACGTCTTAAAGTTGACGGTGTCGCAGATAAAGTTGCACGAGATATTGCTATTGATGAAACCGAAAAAGTAGTTATTGAGTTGGAAGATATGGAAGTACAAAAAATGATTGCATTTGATTTGGTTCAGTCAAGTAATGCTGACCTTGTAAAGGGAGATGCAGATGTAGAAATGCTTTCGGTCTCAATTGATAACAATTTTGCGGATGCAATTGATGTTGAAAAGGTTGCTTTCTTGCAGGATGGAGAAGGGCTTGAAAATTATGAGCTTTTTGCAGATGGTCTTAAAATTGATACTGTCGTTGATGTTCAAAAAGTTTATTTGGACAGACTGGGAAAAACCGTTGATAAAGTTGTTTTCACCTTTAATGAACCCTATGCATTAGATGGAGATCAAAGTGTTAACTTTGTTTTAAAAGCGGATGTTAATGAACGATTAAAACAAGATGTTGATATGGATGGGGTATCAGTGGTACTTGATTCATTCCTTACCGAAAAAGGGCTTGAAATAAATAGTGATATTGATTTTGATGCCTTTGCAAGAAAATTCTCGTTTTAATTAAACAGTCACAGCAAGTTAATAAAAAGAGTTCTGCTTTATAATAATAGGGCAGGGCTCTTTTGTTGTTTGCAGCAAGACATGTGTTGTTTAGCTTAATGCTTCCATAACCAGTTTGTTTATTGTTTTTCCATCCGCTCTTCCTTTGATTTTTGGCATAATTGCGCCCATGACTTTTCCAATATCCGCTTTTGATGTTGCACCAATGTTTTGTATGGTCTCTTGAACAATATTTTTTAGCTCATCTTCACTCATTTGTTCCGGAAGATAGGTTGCAAGAACTTCCGCTTCTTGCTTTTCTTTTTCTGCCATTTCTTTGCGTCCGCCTTTTTCGAATTGCTCTTGAGAATCTTTTCTTTGTTTTACTTCTTTTTGAATAATGTTGATTATATCTTCATCGGTTGCTTCTTTTTTGGGGCCGGAAACCTCAAACTTCATAATTGCCGCCTTCAACATGCGAAGTGCTCCTGTTTTGATCGTATCTTTGCTCTTTATTGCCTGAGTGAGATCTTGTTGTATTTGAGACTTTAGTGACATAATTTAATGGTTAACGTATACTTTGAATATACTGTAACAGGTTTAATTATATATGGGAAAAATATATAAGGGAACGATTATTAATCCCGTTGACCCACATCATGTTGAATTGCTGCATAATGGTTTTATCGAAGTGGATGATGGTCGCATCATCGACAAAGGTGTAAGAAAAAGATCGGATACAACACAAGAACCCGTTATTATGCCGGCATTTGTCGATGTGCACACTCATCTTCCTCAATTTGATGTACGAGGTAGCTATAGTGGCAATCAACTGCTTTTATGGCTTAAGGAGTATATATGGCCGGAAGAGGCCAGGTGTAGTGATGAAACCCATGTAATAGACATTGCACGGCGTTTTTATGATGATCTGATGCGTCATGGGACGGTGACAGCCGGTATTTACGGTACTATTCATGAAAATGCTGTTAAAACAATGATTGAAACGATACCTATCAGGGGACGAGTGGGAAAAGTGGTCATGGATCAGCAAGCGCCGGAATCTTTATCTGAAACCACTCAAGAAGCGATAGAAGTGACAGAGCGATTATGTGATCAATACGGAGATAGACATGTTGTAACGCCTCGTTTTGCTCCTTCATGCAGTTTTGCCGTAATGAAGCGGCTGGCGAATATTGCGCATAAATACAATTGTTATATTCAGACTCATTTAAGCGAAAACGATGACGAGGTTGCTCTCGTTAAAACATTATTCCCACAGTATCGCAACTATACCGATGTTTATAAACAAGCTGGACTATTGGGAGAAAAAACCATAGTTGGACATGTGATTCATTGTAATGAACAGGAGCTTTCTATGCTTAAAGAAACGGGTACGAAAATCGCACATTGCCCTACTTCGAATGTGGCTCTTAAAAGCGGGACAATGCCTCTTGACGATATTGTCCGGCACCATATTCCGTTTGCGTTGGGAACAGATGTTGGTGCGGGTCCCAAGACATCAATGCTTGACGTAATGCGGGCTTTTCTGGATGTTCATGATAGTGTGCATGCTACGCCGATAGCTGCGTTATATTATGCTACCAAAGCAGGAGCTCAAATACTTGGCTATGGTGATGAAACGGGCAGCTTGGATACCGGGAAATCGGCTGATTTTATTATGCTTGATATGCACAAAGAAAAAGATCAATCGATTGATGATTTCATTCGATTATTAACGCATAAAACCGATTACGATACTATTATCGGGAAGGCGTTTTTTAGAGGGAAATCGCTATTTTAAAGCGGTTTTAACTGCATCATCCAACGTTTTTGCATACACAAAGTGAATTCCTTTGACTAGATGAGAAGGTATATCTTTTATATCCTTTTTATTGTCATGAGGAATAATAATTGTGTTAATACCCGATCTTTGTGCCGCCAATACCTTTTCTTTCAATCCGCCGATAGGAAGAATGCGACCTTGCAAGGTAACTTCACCTGTCATGGCTACATCTCTTCGTACTTTTTTGCCTGTAAAAAGAGAAATAAGTGCTGTTCCTATAGTAATGCCGGCAGAAGGCCCGTCTTTTGGCGTCGCACCCTCTGGAACATGTACGTGGATATCGGTTTTATCGAAATCCGATTCCTTTACCTTATATTTTTTAGCGTTACTTCGTAAGAAACTTAAAGCGGCTTTTGCTGATTCCTGCATAACTTCTCCCAAATGACCGGTAAGAATAAGATCATTTTTTCCGGGCATTTTAGTCGCTTCGATAAAAATAATTTCTCCTCCAGCTTGTGTCCAAGCAAGGCCGGTAGCAATACCCGACATATCTTTTTTCTGTTTTATATCTTCGAAATATTGTTCCACTCCCAAGAGTTTTGAGATTTCTTTTTTGGTGATTTTAGTGGTTTTTTTGTTTTTCTCCAGCATTTGCTTTGCCACTTTACGGCAAATTTTGGCTATTTCCCTTTCCAAATCTCGAAGCCCCGCTTCTCGCGTATATCGTCTTATAATATAGGCTATAGCTCCATCGGTAAGTGTGAATGGATGTTTTTTAAGCCCATTGAATTCAATTTGCTTTGGAATAAGGTATTGCTTTGCTATTTGGATTTTTTCTTCTTCAATATATCCGGGCAATTTAATTACTTCCATTCTGTCGAGAAGTGCCGGCGGGATAGGATCAAGGATATTTGCAGTTGTAATAAAAAGAACCTTTGAAAGATCAAACGGCACGTCAAGATAGTGATCGTTAAAGGCAAAATTTAGCTCCGGATCGAGCACTTCAATGAGCGCTGAAGCCGGATCTCCCTGTATACTGCCATTGCCGATTTTATCTATTTCATCGAGCATGATTACCGGATCGTTTTCCCCGGCTCGTTTGATATGTTGTACAATACTGCCGGGCATTGCACCGACATACGTACGTCGGTGTCCCCGTATTTCAGATTCATCATGCATGCCTCCGAGCGACATTTGGGCGAATTGTCTTCCAAGTGATCGTGCAATGCTGCGTCCTAAGGAAGACTTCCCTACACCTGGAGGTCCAACAAAGCACATAATGGTTGCACCCGCTTTTTGTTGCATTTGGCAAACAGCAAGGTATTCAAGAATTCGTTCTTTTATTTTTTCAAGGCCATAATGGTCTTTATCAAGCACTTTCCTTGCCTTTTTTATGTCTATTTTTGTTGTACTGCTTTTGTCCCATGGCATTGAATAAAGCCATTCGATATAATTATGAACAACATTGTACTCCGGTGATACAGGGTAAATGCGTTTAAGTCTTTTAAGTTCACTAAGGGCTATTTTTTTCACTTGTTTAGGCATTTTTGCCTTGTTGATCTTTTTTTCAAGATGCTTTATTTCCTTTTTCTGTGCTGATTGCTCGTCGTTATCTTCTCCAAGCTCTTTTTGAATTGCTTTTAATTCTTGTCGTAAGAGAAAATCCTTCTCGTTTTTATGCATTTCTTTTTCAACCTCCGAATGAATTTTTCCTCGTACTTTTAATAAATGTGTCTCGCGAGAAAGTTGCTTTACAACTTGTTTCATTCTCTTCACGGTATCGGTCATCTCAAGTAAAAACTGTTTCTCAGGTATGGGAAGAGTTAAATATGATCCTGCCAAATCGATTAATTCTTCATAATCCGTTACGTTATCTAAGTGAAGAATAATATCTTCCGGCAGCGGTTTCCCGAGTGAAGAACTTAGGCTAAGCAACTGGCGTATTTCCATCGCGAGAGCATCTCCTTCTTCGGACTGCTCCACTGTGGGCATTAGTTCGTCAACGTGTGCTTCCAGATAAGGCTTTTTTTTCACATACGAATCTATCTCAAAGCGTGTTAATCCTTCAACCAAGACCATCGCATCATTTTCTTTTCCCTTTATAATCTGGATTATGGTGCAGGCGGTTCCCACTTTATACAAATTATTGGTGGGAGGGACTTGTTTATTGGCATCTTTATACGCCACAAGCCCAATCATTTCTTCGTTTTTTCTTTTTTTCTCGAGTAACGGGAGATAATCGGGGTTTTTAACATATACGGAAACAACCATAGTCGGGAAAACGACTACTTCCTTAATAGGTAGTATAAAAAGGTCTTTGGGGATATCGTGCTTGGTTTTACTTTTTGTTTTTATGTGCATGAATGTCGGGCCATGATTGTTTTTTATTATTATACATCAAAATTGCGTAAATGTCTATCCTTGTAACTTTAGAAAATGGCTGTTTTATGGTATTATAATAAGATTTCAAATATAAAAATTCATACAAATAAAACCTTTACCCATGGATAGAAAAACAAAAATAAATACTATTATTTCTATTGTGCTTGTTACGCTTATTGCAGCGTTAACTTATTGGGCACAAGTGCCGACTCAGGATTTAAAGGCTGAATTGGTTGATACCGATACGGTTTTGGTTCGCATTCAAGATTTTGCTTTCGATCCTGATATTGTGCGCATCGAGCCTGAAACAACAGTAAGCTGGTTGCATGACGAACCTGAGGAAAACGCTGACGTGCAACATGGAGTGTCGTCATATGATCCCGAGGGCGAAGCAGAAGAAGGAGCAGAGTTTAAAAGTAATATAATGACGCAAGGTGATACATTTAGTCACACCTTTAACGAAGCGGGAGTTTATTATTATGACGGCGGGGTTCATCCCTTCATGACCGGAAAAGTATGTGTGGGTGAAGAATCGGAAGAATTGGATGAAGATTGTGTTATTGAAATTGATACAACAAGCGGCGTTACTGAAGACGAAATTGATACGGAAGACGAAGAAGGGTTGGATGATGAAGAAGATCTTATTGATGGAGATACTGCAGAGGAGGATAATGAAACTGAAGACGAAGAAGATTTATTACCGGCTGCGGATGAAGATTTTGATACATCGGATATTGATGATGACATTGATGACACTGTTGATGATATTGAAGAAATAGATGATATTACTCTTCCTGAACCTGAAGAAACAACGCCGGCTGTTACAACAACGCAATCTGATCAACAAGTTACAACAACGTCGACGTCGACATCAACTAATGGAAAAGAGCTTGCGGATTCGGGACCTGAAGATGCCGTGTATCTGCTCGTTGGATTGTTCGCACTTTTTGTTGGACGTAAGCTTGCTCGAAACGAAGCATAGTTGTACACTAAGCTTTGCCGGACATTAGCAGGCTTTGTGCATGAATTTTATTAACAACGCTATAGCGGATTTCATTCTATTTATATCCCGTGAACTGGGTGCGTTTTGGGAGAATTTGGTTCTTATGCAGTTCTCATGGCCTCAAGTTGTGATTGACATTCTCTTGGTGTCGATTGTTTTTTATTATTTATTTGTCTTATTACGTGGTAGCAGGGCTGTTCATATTTTGATTGGATTGGCTATTTTAGCGTTTATTTTTGTATTAAGTAATATATTACAGTTATTTGCTACCGGATGGTTGCTGGATCGGTTTTTAACGCTTATTTTGGTTGCAATACCGGTTATTTTTCAGCAAGAGTTGCGGCGCGGACTTGAAAAACTTGGACAAACTCGTATTTTTTCCGGCAATGATGTTAAAGCTTCAACAATACAGATCAGCGCTTTAGTGGAAGCAAGTGTTTTGATGGCTAAGAGTAAAGTCGGGGCGTTAATTGTATTGCATCGAGATGTTTCGCTTAATGAGTATGCCGAAACAGGAGTTTCTATTAACGGGAAGATAACAAAAGAATTATTGCTTTCTATTTTTTATCCAAAAACCCCATTACATGATGGTGCGGTTATTATAAAAGGAGAGAAAATTGTGGCTGCAGCATGCGTATTGCCTCATTCATATCGTATTCATGATCACAATTTGGGGACACGACATAAAGCTGCCATAGGGCTTTCTGAAAATACTGATGCACATATTATTGTTATTTCTGAAGAACGGGGAACTATTTCGTATGCACATCGCGGACGATTAACACGTGATATTTCACCGGAGCAATTAC
>CAZPFH010000014.1:0-14348 GCA_964585825.1 uncultured Candidatus Peribacteria bacterium | reverse complement strand
GCTGGATATTGTTGGGATTGGGTGAGTAAGAAAGATAAAAATTTAATGGATATAGTAATTCCTGATTATTCGTTTGAGATGCAATGGAATTTATCCAGTCATGGAAATTTATGGATATTAATGCCAGAATCTGTTCAGGAAATTGGTTGTATACATACATGTCAAGGTTTGGAATTAGATTATATAGGTGTGATAATTGGTCCTGATTTAATTGTTAGAAATGGAGAAATAATTACCGATCCAAGTAAACGTGCGAAAACAGATAAATCTCTACATGGTTTTAAAAAATTATTGAAAGAAAAGCCTGAAGTAGCTAAAAGAAGAGCGGAATTGATTATTAAAAACACATATAGAACTTTAATGACACGAGGGATGAAGGGCTGTTACGTCTATTTTACTGACAAAGAAACCGAGGAGTTTTTTAAGAAGATGATTTAAAATACATCTTTGAATAAAAATTTTATAAGAATATGCTCCTATCTGAAGCAAAAATCGAAAAATACATAAGAGATTATTTAGTTGAAAAAGGCTGGATTACTACTAATCTACCTAAAAGTATTGGCGAACATGGTGTAGATATAACTGCATGGCATCCTAAATGGCGGAAAATCTATCTTATTGAAGTTAAAGGTGAAGGTAAAAGTTCACAAAATCAGGCAAAACATTCTGCTTTTTATAATCTCCTGGGGCAAATTTTATCTAGAATGGATAAAGAGGGGAATTCTAAAAATCGTGCAAGATATTATGCCATTGGAATTCCAAAAAAATGGGAAGAAATATTTAAAAACAAAATCAAAAAAATGAAATTTGGATGGAAGTTACTAAAGCTGAAAGTATTCTTGGTTAATTCAAATGGGAAAGTGGAAGAAAAACCTCATTCTTATTTTTTGAAATAAGTGAAAAACAATTATTTGAAAAAATTGTGCAACTTAACTTTTCATTAAAACTTTATCAAAAACCCCCGCCATCGCCAACGTATCCAACTTACAATACTCAAGCAAATTCCTCACCGTTCGCTCTTTCAACTCAGATCCACTATAAACATGCTTAAACCAATACAGCGAAGCGGTTTGCCCTTCCTGCACATCTTCCAGATTCGCATACGATAACTCCGGAACAACCACAGGCAGAACCTTCTTAATGGAAGCACTTCCTTTAAACCGGGGACTTATATAATACTGATTACTGAAAATTTCCATCAAATCAAAAACCCTGCTGTTAATCGACTCCAAAAAGTCCGCATACTCGGGATAAAGCTCCGCCATCTCTTCATTGCGCCCACATTCAAAAGCTTTATACCAAACAATAACGCTTCCTGTGTTTCCTATATGCTCTTTCATACTCGCCAGCAACTCCGGAAGGGGATTGTCTTGAGACGTATGGAGATATTCATAATGCTCCGGTTTCTCGCCTTTGCTTCGTATAACATGCAAAGAATACTGAAAAGGCATTTGCTGATACGGTTTTAATCCGTCAAAAAGGGGGATAGCGGATGCGTATGTTTCATAATCCAAAAAGTACAAAGGGTAGGTGAGCTTTTCTAAAGCATTTTCAATCGACTGTTTATCAATAAAATCCCTATCCGCCTTTACGGCCACAACCTGATTTTGTTGCTTTTGGTTCATTTCAAAATCATCGGGGATATCCGCAAGCTTGTTGATACCCAAAGACTGCAGCTGCGTTATCTGCTTTGCGCTGATGCGTTGTAAATCAAAAATGTTGTACTCGGGTAGGTTCTTCCAACAATACTCTTTAAACGGGCACTCATACGGATTGTCGCACTGTTTGCCGAGTTCTTTTTCAACCTCATTGGCCAGCTTTGTGATCTCCAGCGCCTTTGGAATATCACTTTCGATTATATCAAGCATATTTTCCGCGTCCTGCGTTACGTCTTCGATGGTAAGAAGCTCTTTGGGCTCGACTTCACCCTGTCTGACATACTCTTTGTTGATGTGAATCAGATATATCTTTCCGATGGGTATGTTGTCTCTTTCAAGCGCGATTTTTTGAAACCCCACGTCGGGGATGTGCTCTTCTTTAACACTCGTTGATGATTTGACTTCGTAAAGATCCCATGTATTTGTTTGTTCGTTAAAGTGAAGAATGTCGGCCTTTGTGTAGAGGTCGTTTGTCATGGCGTTGGCCTGATAGATGGTTTTGTGGCCTTCGCGGATGTATGCCTGTGTTTCGGCGCGGCCTTTCTTGTACCAGCCCTTAACTTCCACGCCGCCCGGAAACAGTTTGTGCGCGTATGTTTCCACTTTGTACCCCTGATCAAAAAGAGCCTGCTGAGTTTCGGTTACAGGCGGCGCGAGCTCCTTACGATGTTTTTGCATCCAAAGATACTTGGGACATTGGAGGTAACGAAGATAGTCGGTTTTGCTGAGCATAGGCTTTTATTAAACCAACCTTGAGTATAGCATATCGATAAACCTGGTAAATAAAAAAGATGCCCATGCGGACATCTCCCTTGGTTTTGGATAAAAATGACAAGTATTCGCTTAAACGAATATTTCATTCTATCACAGCTTCCTGATCATGCTACTGTAACGATTTCTAAGAATGTCGCAATAGACCGAGATAAGGATAAATCCTTGATGACGTTTTTAAACAATGCTCTTTGTTTTGTCTCGGATAGAAAGCCATTCTAGCTAAAGGGAAGCTAGAATCGGGAGATGACAACGTCTGTTAGTGACACAGAGTGTATCTTCCGGAAATATACGGTCTTGCTGAAGAGGTGTGTTCAACTTCCAGCAATTGGTATGTTGTCCCAAGCACATAGCAGCTTGCATTAAGCACTGATGTGGCGGAGGGACTGTTAATGTAGCATTCAACGTTTTCGTAACCGGGCTCTGTACCGAGACTGGTACCCCACAGATAGGCGCCGACAATTTTGGAGCCGTATGGAGCCTGAATGGTAAGATTAACCCATTCGAGACAGAAAGTGCCGCTGCAGTTGGGATAAATTTTCCAGGTGGTTAAATAAGTACCACTGGATTTATTATATTTGGTCCCGGCTTTTTGGCATTGAGGTGCAACCTCGTTGCAATTACCTTCCGGTTGTTGCGAACAATGTGCCAAAAAAATTACAGCAATCAAAGAAAAGAAAACAATAAAAACACTTAGTGGACGATGAAAATAAGTCATAATAAACTCATTCTTTCTCTATCATAATTGATAGTGTTGTAGATACTAAAAAACAAAAAACAGAAAAAAACGTCTTTCAAAGAGCATAATTCAGACAAAAAACGAAATTTTGGGCTGAATGTGTTTAAACTTTAGCACCTTTTTCGGTTTTTGACAAGTTGCTTGGAATGGCGCTACTGCACAAGATATTCCACGATAGCGTTTTTTATTTGTCCGTCAAAATGTTGATCAACCCACCACCATGCTCCGCAGGTGTTGGCCTCAAGGAATATCCACTTTCCGGTATCATCTATGACATAATCCGCGCCGCATGTATCAATATCGAGCGCGGTTTTGAATCGAAGGAGCTTATCCTTTTCTTCATCCGGGAATGTAGTTCTTGTGAAACCTTCACCGGTTGTCCTTTCTCTTCGTATGTCTGTTAAGGTACTTGAAGAAGGAGCTTTTATTGCGAAACATTCTTTATCGATAGAAAAAACTCTGCATTCTTCACGCTTATTTAAAGTGTGCTGGTAAATGATTGGAGCAAATTGCAGTCCCTCTTTTTGTTCTAAAATCTCCCTTGAAACAGCCTTGGTATATGCCGCTTTAAGCCCTTCTCCATCTGAATACCACGGTGTATTGAGATTTTTCATTATAGATGGTTTCTCAGTGCAAAACGGTTGTATATGTTGAGGGTTATTGGAGACCACTGTTTCTGGAATTTCCATGCCACTGAGTTTTGCGGTTCTTAATTGCACTATTTTGTTCGATGCTTTTTGCACACTGCTTGGTCGATTAAGCCACGGGCAATTGGTGAATTCTTCTATCGCGTCAAAAGCTGCGCTAAGGGTCGCCCTTTGAAGACTTTGAATCGGCGAAAGTGAATCTATGGAGTAGGGGTACGTTTGCTGAAACCATGCAGAGGTAAATTCATGTGCTCGTGCTTGTTTATTATCACACTTCAAGAGCAGCTGAATCTGATCTCTAATTGAAAAAGATATCTCAGAGACATTTTCTCCTTCGTCAGTATTGAATCGGAAGAAATCAATATTTCGTTTCTTTAATTCATCGATCACGGAATCACTTTCAAAGCCTTCTCGATGGCTAACAATCAGCACTTTCTTATTCATTCGTAAAGGTTAAAGGAGCTTACTTTACAGCTAAAAGGGCTTTTTGTCAAAAACCGAAGTCTTGCAATCTTCTAAAAAACTGTTATAATTCTCTCGGATCTTGTGGCAAGGCAAGTTCTAGAAAGGAGATACGTTATGTCTAGCGATAAGCCTAAAGCAAGAGCTAGTGTTTTGTTGCTCATGTTTGATAAGCTTGACGATAGGGCGGAAGAAGCGCGAGTGTATGATGTGCAAAGTCAAACTTTGACACATCGCCAGCCAGCTTTGATGAGTCCTGTTAAGCATCACAAAGAGAAATAACACTGCTTGCGGAGGCTGCATTGGCAGCCTCCCTTTTCATATACGCCCCTTTTCTTGACAAATCTAAGAACAGGTATTTCACACCATAGGCATAATTAGTTATATCTGTTTTACTTAGATACGATTTAATTGTTCCAGATGCCTGATTTGTATTGGTATGAATTTTTTTATATCTAAACCGTGTTGTTCTATTAGAGTAGTAATATGATGGCCTCCAAGTTCATTTGGAATGATTACATAATTGGCTCCCGCTTCATAACAGGCGATAGCATCATCAATTCTCTCTGAGACTACAATTACTATACATTTGCTATTTGCATCTCTTATATTCCTTATTACCGGAATATTTATATCGGGGTTTTTTATACTTGAGACAACAAGTTTTAACTTTTTTAGATTAATTTTTTCAAAAGTGTCTCCGTCTTCAACGTCCTCGTAGATGCAGGGGATACCTTTTTCGGCAAGATGCTGTATTATTTCCGGATCATAGTCGACAACTAAAAATTTCTTTTTAAGCTTCTTAAGTGTTTTACTTAAATTTACTCCTATGTGATTGTAGCCCAAGAGTACACAATAATATTCTTCTTCGCCAAAATTGGCATGTTCATCCTTTTTCCTACCTTTTCTTTCAAAAATACTCAAATAGCGTTTCAATTTTTTGTATATTTTCTTTCCGTAAATAATAAAATATGTAGAGCCGCTTATCGTGATAAGTCCAACTACGGTTACAAGAGATAAAATGTCAGGTTTAATATGGCCAACCTTTATACCCAGAGTTATAAGTATAAGGGAAAATTCGCTAATCTGGGCTACGGTTAATCCTGCAAGAAACCCGGTCCGCTTTGTATAACGGGAGAAGCCCATCAGGCTCATAACTATTATCGGATTGCCTATTAGAACGAATAAAGAAAGTATAATTATCGGGATCCAGTGAGCTCTGAAATTTGCAAATTCCATTTGTGTTCCCAAGAATACAAAAAACATTAATAAGAAAAAATCTCTTAGTGGCCGCATGCGTGAAGCTATCTCGTGACGATATGGGGAAATCGCCAAAGATACTCCGGCTAACAGAGCGCCAATTTCTATTGTCAGTCCTATATAATAAAGGGCGGAAGCAAGACCCAAACACCATGCGATACAAAAAAGCATTAAAAACTCTGCATTATCAGCTATTTTTTTCATTATTTTAGGCAATACGTAATAACCGAATGCAAGAACAAGTGCTATTGAGCCCATAACTTTGAATGTTGATTGTACAACGACGGAATAAATATTGCCGTCAGTCGATAGTGACGAGACAAATATTAATATGAACATCGCGGCTATATCCTGGACGATCAAAAACCCTACCGCTATTTTGCCATAAAGTGTTTCCAAGTCTTTTTTGTCGGATAGGAGCTTCATAATTACTATCGTACTACTGAAAGTAAGTGCAATAGCAATATAAAGTGATTCTATTAATGAAAATCCAAGTAAAAATGTAATTGCAAATCCGATGCCGGATGTGAACAATATTTGCCCCACACCCGTTATAACCGATATTTTACCTACCGTCTTTATTATTCGAGGGCTCAAACTTAAGCCCACCATGAAAAGCAGGAAAGCAATTCCCAGTTGAGAGAAGGTGTTTATTGTTTCGTGAGAACTTACCAGATTTAGGCCGTAAGGACTTAAAAGAAGACCGGCTGCTATATATGCTATAATCATCGGTTGTTTGAGCATTTTCGCAATTCCGGCAATAATAATAGTTATAATTACTATTGCGCTAAGCTCGATAAATATTTGTTCTCCCATGAGGAAAGGAATATTAATTTATTTTATCCGTTAATTTTAACATAAAATTGCCGTTATGTCCAATATGTATTTATGTATAAATTGCTTTTTTCGGGAATTAGCAATAAAATGTTAGTCGCATGTTTTTAAAAATATTAAATCAAAATTATGAGTAAGCATCTTTGGCATGACCTTGAAGTTGGTGATAAAGCTCCCGAGGAATTTAACTGTATCGTTGAAATACCTCGCGGTTCGCAAAATAAATATGAAATTGATAAAGAAACCGGATTAATTATTCTTGATAGAGCCAATTACAGCTCAGCGGCCTATCCTTTTGATTATGGTTTTATCCCGCAAACTTTGTGGGAAGACGGTGACCCGCTTGATGTGGTTTTGGTTACCACTTATCCTTTGCACCCGGGCGTTTTGGTTAAAGCTCGGCCTGTAGCTTTGTTGGAAATGCACGATGACGGAGAATCTGATTATAAGATAATAGCTGTCCCCGTTAAAGACTTGCATTGGGAACAAACACGTGATCTTGAAGACTTGAACAAGCATTTGTTAAAGGAATATGTGCACTTTTTTGAAAATTACAAGAAGCTGAAAGGTCACGACAACGAGGTTGAAGTGCACGGGTATAAAAACAAAGATGCCGCTTTGGAGGTTATTAAACGTTCAATTCAATTGTACGGGGAAAAAATCGGGAAATAAATTTTGGGAGTAAACATTCCGTTTTTCACGTTAATAAAAGTACCGATTTCTTTTGTTGACAAATTTACCAATAAATATTATAAATATCTTCCGGGTATTTTGTTATTAGGTATACTATGGAAACTCAATCTGGTTCTTATGAATTGTCTCAAGAGTCGTTTATCGATGAAGTGGCGGATATATTGCTTGGGGAAGACGATGAGCGCAAATCGTTTATTATTGATTATTTGAATGCCGATAATAGCAATAGGTATATGTCTATTCCCGAATATGACCATATATATTTCGGAGTGTCCTTTTTGACTCTGGATATAGCACGAATGGAGCAGGCATTTGCTCGTATTGGTCTTAATGAAGAAACTTTTTTTGAAATATACGGCAAATTGGATGATATCCCCGAAAGAGTCGCACCAATACCAAAAGAGTTCATACTTGCTAAAATTCGGTTGCTGGCTGCCGCACTTTTAAACGGTCTTAATGGTATCGAAAAGGAATTGGAGATAATGAAGGCGGATTTCAGAGAAGGCATTATTGAGAGTTATGCAGCTGATAATATATCTCTTCCGCCTCAATTAAAAATTGGTTTGAGCGGCAGAGAACGAGATTATTACGAGTATGTTCGAAATTCTTTTCAAGACCAAACTGCTCATATGCAAAATGCATTTGAAGATAAAGTAAAAGAAACTTTAAAGGACATTGATGAATGTCCCGATAACGTCGAAATTCTAAATCAATATAGAAAAAGTACCAATGAAGCACTTGCTTCGGTTATGGATTTCCTTCTTTGTTGCAAAGAGGAAAGACAGTATCGATCGTGTGCTCGATGGGAGCTGCATCCGGATCATATGGTTGAAGATATATTGAGAGTCGATTGCTTACGTCACTTTTTTCAACAACAACAAGAAACCGATTAATATCGGTTGATGAATTAAATATATCAATAATGAGTGTCTACCCAAAAAGGTAATAACATGGCAAATATTGTTTTTTTTGATATCAAAAAAAGGGAAATTTCGAACAAAATTTTTATACAATCTGTTTCCCACTCCTAAGCCGATAAGAATGATTCCCCAGTAAGGGAAAAGAGGGAAGTGATCGAGTGCGGTAAAGTTGTAAGGCGTTATTCCCAGCCAGAAAAAATAGGGAGTTTCAAAACGATATTGTTGAAGATATATTCCAATAGCGATAATTACGGTTCCAACGACAATGTTTAATACTCGAAATCGTAAGAATGGATATGAGATGATAACGGCGGTACCGATTAAATGTAAAATGCCAAATTTTATATACGCTTCGGGGATAAATATATAACTTATAAGAGTAATAATCATGCCCCATATAAAGATTTTAAGCCCACGTTTCAGGTTTATGGAAAAGGAGAACGTATTGTTCATTTTTCTTCGACTTGCGCTGAGGCTTAATGAGACGCCAACCAGGAAGAGAAAAAGGATAAAAGTTGCTTTGCCGAATATCCCCCAGATTCCTTGAAAAACATCTATCGTTATAAAAGAAAAATAATTAAGGTTGAACAAGAGATGAAAAGTTATCATCATAATTATTGCAATGCCCCGAAGCATGTCGATTTCCCAAAAACGCTTGAATGATTTTTTCATGATATTCGATACATATAATATATCCTTTTTTACTCTACCGCGGGTTAAATAAAAAACAAATAAGAATCCACCTTTGCTAAAACCTCTATTTTTAGTAGTATTATGTACACACTTATCATTTATTAACCTTTGTTCATATGAATAAAAAAATGGAAACGGCAATCAACAAACAGATTAATGCAGAACTTTATTCGGCATATCTGTACCTTTCGATGGCGACGTATTTCGAAGCCGAAGGGTTTGCAGGATTCGCAAATTGGATGAAAATTCAGGCACAGGAAGAGGTGTCTCACGCGATGAAGTTTTATAATTATGTCTTTGAACGTGGCGGTAAAGTTGACTTGGATGCTATTGGGAATCCTACCAGTAAATTCGATTCGCCGTTGGATGTTTTCGAACAGGTGTTGGAACATGAAAAAGAGGTTACATCGCTTATAAACGGCTTATATGAATTGGCGCTTGAATTGAAAGATTATGCGACACAGTCAATGCTAAAGTGGTTTATTGACGAGCAGGTTGAAGAAGAAGATAGTGCGGCAACAATTATTGATAAGGTGAAATTGGCCGGCAAAAAAGGTTCCGGACTATATATGCTCGATAAAGAATTGGCCGGACGAAAATTTACGCCACCTGCCGACGAAGAATAAATTCTATTGCATGAATGAAGGTGACCTGTAAAAATAAGTGAGGTCACTTTCTGTGAGCCGCGGTGGCGGAATTGGTAGACGCGCAGGACTTAAAATCCTGTATGGGTAATACCATGTGAGGGTTCGATTCCCTCCCGCGGCACCACCTAGACGGATAGGGGGCTTATTGCCCGTAAATCATTAACAATTTCAGGAAGGACATCGAGCACATAATCGATTTCTTTTTTTGTAGTGCTTTTTCCCAGGGAAAAACGAATACTACCGTGAGCAACCAGATGTGTCTTTCCCAGTGCGAGGATTACATGTGAGGGGTCTAGGCTACCGGATGTGCATGCTGACCCCGACGAGGCATTGATCCCTTTCATATCTAATCTAAGAAGCAGGGCTTCACCTTCTATTTCAAGAATCGAAATATTAACGTTATTTGGTAAACGATTTAGAGGGTCTCCGTTTAATTCCGTTTTTGGTATGCGTTTTTGCAGTTCTTTAATCATATAGTCGCGCAGTTTGGTAAGCCGTGACGATTCCTTCTCTCGGTCTTTTTCGGCTAGTTCCAATGCTTTGGTAAGACCGATGATACCGGCTACATTTTCTGTCCCGGGTCTCATACCTTTTTCTTGCTGACCACCATACATTATAGGGTCGATATCAACATTTTTACGAACATATAAAACCCCAACTCCTTTTGGTCCATACATTTTGCTGCCGTTAATCGTCATAAGATCAATATGTAGACGGTCAACGTCGAGCATGAGCGCACCGGTTGCCTGGCATGCATCGGTATGAAAGGGGATACCTCGTTTTTTGCATGCTCTGCCAATTTTTGCGATAGGCTGAATCGTACCAATTTCATTATTGGCATACATGATTGAAACTAATATCGTATCGTCTCTCATAGCTGCTTTAACTTTTGCCGGGTCAACAATTCCGCTTGATTCAACCGGGACATAAGTTACATCAAAACCTTCTTTTTCCAATTGTTGAGCTGTATGTAAAACGGCATGATGTTCTATTGTTGAGGTTATAATGTGCTTTCCTTTCTTTTTATTTGCTCGCGCAACACCAAGGAGAGCAAGGTTATCGCTTTCAGTTCCGCCTGAGGTAAAAATGATTTCTTCAGGATTTGCTCCTAATAAATTGCCTACCGTGAGCCTGGCTTGTTCAAGGGCATTCTTTGCTTGTTGTCCTCTTTGGCAAATTGAAGAAGGATTGCCAAACTCTTTTGTACAGTAAGGCTTCATTGCCTCGTAAACATGAGGATCCATCGGAGTCGTTGCTGCATGGTCAAGGTAAATATCAGTCGCCAAAGTATTGTAGTTTATATTGTTTGATAAGTTTTTCTATACGTGGCTTGCAATTACCACATACCGTTCCCGCTTTAGTATGTTCTTGTATTTGTTTATAGCTGTGTTTTCCTTCGAGCACGGCTTCTTCTATTTCGTGATCGGTTACATTGAGGCAACTGCATATAATTCTTGCCTTATCTTTAATAATACGATGTTCTTGTTTGCTTTTTCGGAAATAATCATTGATAGCTGCACGCAACGCTTTATCGCCCAATACCGAGCAATGTATTTTGCGATCCGGTAAACCCGCCAGCTTTTCAACAATATCTTGCGGTCTTAACTTCATAGCTTTATCAATAGACATCCCTTCGTTTTCGGTGACCATTTCAGAAAGCACCGATGTTGAAGCAATAGCAGAAGCACAGCCGAAAGTGCGCCACTTACATTCTTTTATAGTATCGGTTAAGGGATCCACTTTAATCCACATTTTCATTATGTCTCCGCATGCCGGACTACCAACGTATCCCACGCCATCTGCTTTATATGTTCCCGGGTCTTCTTTGAGTAAATTTTGCGGATCGAAAAAATGTTTCTTAACGCGTTCGGAATAAATCCATCCATTTCCGTCTCCATTCCCGTTTTTGTCACTTTTCATATATTTAAATTAAGTAACTTTAAAACTTTTGACAATATTTTTAGCTTCCTCAGCCTGTAATTCGGAAGCATCGGTTCTATAGGCTGCAGTTACGGTATATGCATCACTTCCATTGACTGCGTATGTCTGAATAATTCTAATTGTTGGCTCTGCTTCATTTTCCTTTCCTTCAAACATTACCAGCAACGTTTTTTGCATTTGTCCTCCAATAGCGATATTGAATTCTTCGTCGCGACTTATTTCTTTAAAATTCAGCATAGATTCTTTGTTTTCATTCATCATGCTTTTCCCGTATGCTGACGAACTTATTGGCTTTGTTAAAAGTCGTTTTGTTACATTTGCATTGGCGGTAAAAATATCATTTTGGATATGATCTCTGAAAATAATTTTAGTTTCTTGAGGGATATCTCGAGAAAAATCTTTTGGTTCTATAGTCTGCCATTGCTGCGGAATGCTTATAGAGAATGTTGGTGCGTTATAAACACTAAAGTTTTCCAGTTGTGATTGGCTTGAATCAGGTTCGCCACCGAAACATCCGGTAAGAAAAACCAAAGAAAATATCATGTATAAAGCAATACTATATCGTTTCATATTACTAATAGTTTAGAAAATAATACGTGCGTATTGTACAGATAAAATATCCTCTTTAAAAGGTGTATTAAGCGATCAAATTAGCGATAAGCTTGATTTCCAAAAAAATAATCTTATTATGTACGGGCTTTAACAAAGTTATGATATGAAAATTGGTTTAATGCAGTTTAAACCCGGAGATTCAGTGCGGTCGCGAAAACTGCCTAAAGATATTAAATTCTTGCGTGATGCGGTAAAAAAGAGGGGACATAAGCCCAAAGTTTTACGCGTTGATAAATGTCAACTGTACTATACTAGGACACGGCCAAAATTATTATATTTAGGGCGTCCTTTTCCGAAAGTCGATGTTATTATACCGCGGTTTACAGCACTCGAAAACGTTGCCTTAAAGGCTTCAATCGTACATCAAATAGAAATGCTGAATATTCCTATTATTCAAAGTTATGATTCTCTTGTACGAGCAAAAAACAAATTAAGAACATTGCAACTTCTGACCGAAAAAAGTATTCCGGTACCAAAAACAATGGTGGTAAACAGATTTGAATTTTTGGATGAAGCAATTAGGAAAATGAAAAAATTCCCTATTATTATTAAGACCCCGTTTGGTTCGTTGGGGAAGGGAGTTGCTATTGTTGAAAGTCGGCGTTCTCTTCATAGTGCTTTTGATATGCTTTTAACCAGTTCTGACTTTAATTCGCTTTTGATTCAGGAATATGTTGCAGAATCGGAAGGAAAAGATATTCGTGTTTTTATTATTGACGGGAAAGTGGTTGCTTCGATGGAGCGTGATTCCGGAGGTAAAGATTTTAGATCTAATCTTGCCCTTGGGGGGGAAGGAAGAATGGTCAGACTGTCAAAAAAAGAGGAAGCTATATCACTTGCCGCAGCCGATGCGCTGAATTTAAAGATTGCCGGTGTTGATCTGTTACGATCAAAAGAAGGTCCTGTTATTATGGAAGTTAACTGCAATCCGGGACTTACGGGTATAACTGAAATTTCCGGCCTTGATATTGCAGGTATGATTGTGGATTATGCCGTGAAGTACAGGAAATCACTTGATGAGACTAGCTGGTAAAAGCAAACCCTCTTGTTTTTCTGTTATTTCCTTGGCTTAATGATTTTATCTATAAGGCCGTATTTTTTTGCCGCTTCGGCAGTCATAAAATTATCGCGATCGGTATCTTTTTCTATAACTGATAATGATTGTTTGGTGTGATGTGCCAAAATTTTATTTAAGCGTTCTTTTGTTCTGATAATATGATCTGCATGAATTCTGATGTCTGCCGCTTGACCTTCTATCCCGCCAAGTGGTTGATGGATCATAACTTCAGAGTTTGGAAGAGCATAACGTTTGCCTTTTGCGCCACCTGCCAATAAAACAGCTCCCATTGATGCTGCCATTCCTATACATACGGTTGAAACATCGGGTTTGATAAATTGCATTGTGTCATAAACCGCAAGGCCGGCTGTAACGTGCCCTCCCGGCGAATGTACATACAGGGTTATATCTTTGCTCGGATCTTGATTTTCAAGAAATAAAAGCTGAGCAATGACTGTATTTGCGACAACATCATTGATGCCTGATCCTAAGAAAATAATGCGATCTTTTAGTAAACGTGAGTAAATGTCATATGCTCGCTCTCCAAAGTTTGATTTTTCTATAACGGTTGGAACGAGTTGATCTACAACCGGATTGTTGTGTGAGTGGCCGCTTTGTTTAGTGTTGTCGTTTTTCATATGTAATATAAATTTAAATAATAAGGCTCATTTAAGCTCTTAAACAATTATATCAAAATAAAAGAGAAATTTCCTTTAAAATCCCTTGACTTCTTTACTTTTGTTACACTAGAATAGACCAGCATTTTCAGACGGAATTAAGTTTTTTTTCCCGATGTGTCCTTTAACATTTAGAGTGTAATAGAGAAACCTTGTTTATTTTAATTGTCTTGGCGGTAATATTTTTTACTGATCAAGATTGCACAGCAGTAACAGCATTTTTTTGTTGTTACTACTTCATATTTTTATGAAGAGTTTGATCCTGGCTCAGGATTAACGCTGGCGGTGTGTTTAATACATGCAAGTCGAGCGACACTTTTATTAGTGGAGCGGCGGACGAGCGAGTAACACGTTGGAACCTACCCCAAACTCAGGGATAACATCTAGAAATAGATGCTAATACCGGATAGTCCCGAAAGGGTAAAGATTTTTCGGTTTGGGAGGGGCCTGCGGCCTATCAGCTTGTTGGTGAGGTAATAGCTCACCAAGGCTATGACGGGTAGCTGATCTGAGAGGATGATCAGCCGCGATGGGACTGAGACACGGCCCATACTCCTACGGGAGGCAGCAGTAAGGAATCTTCCGCAATGGACGAAAGTCTGACGGAGCAACACCGCGTGGTCGATGAAGCCTTTAGGGGTGTAAAGACCTTTTCTGAGAGAAGAATTCTGACGGTATCTTAGGAATAAGCACCGGCTAACTCCGTGCCAGCAGCCGCGGTAATACGGAGGGTGCAA
>CAZPFH010000013.1:4652-14564 GCA_964585825.1 uncultured Candidatus Peribacteria bacterium | reverse complement strand
ATGGAAACCTAAAAAGTCGAAACGAAAACTCAATATCGCTTCTCGATGAAGAAGCGGAAAGGTATAGAAATAATGTTTTTCCAAAAGACAACCAACTTTGTTATCGTGGCCTTTGTGGCCGTAATTTGTCTTATTAACCCCAACCCCGCACAGGCAGCTGTGTCGGATTGCGCATCTCAAGGATGCGTCGCCGTCTGTGACGGCGCCGGCGTTGAAATGTACTTCAATGACGGAACTCATGCCGGCACCATTTCCGGTGTTGGAACCGGAGAATGTTACATCGATGCCGATGAAGGGTATCTAATCATCAACCGCACAAGCGGCACCACCTACATCTACGATGTCGAGAATGGAACTCAGTGTTCGTTCGGTTACGCCGGCGAAAACGCTGTTGTTTTCGATGGTTACGCCTACATCGCCGACGGTGTAAACGACCGCATCGCTCGCGTAGGCCTCGATTGCACCGGGTATACCGAGATTTCGGTGCCCGATAAGTATCCCTGGGGGATGACGAAGGACGCGACCACGATCTACATCGTGAACCAGATGACTGCAGAACTCACTACGATTGTCCCTCCTTCAACCACCCCCACATACCACGACATTGGCCGCGTGTTTGGAGATCAGCTCGTCTCTGTTCAGTATGCTGGAAACAGCAAACTTTATGTGAGCGGTCTGGCCGGAATCTATGAGGTGCCTTTGCCATTGAGTGGCTCTTCCACCCTCTGGCAAGCTCTTCCAAGTCAGGCTGAAAAAATTCACTTGACATCGACCCATATGGGTGTAGGTTCTTACGACGGCAACTCTGCGTACCTCATCGACATTTCTTCCCCTTCCTCGTATTCAACAATGGGGTGCCAGAGTTGCCGTTCTATTGCACTCAATAATACCAGCTTTTTCACTGCCGGAGGGAGCCTTCCTGATGGCAACGTTAGAGCATGGGACATGAGTGGCAGCGAGTACGGATACTCTCCTGTTCTTGCAACAGCAGCCTGGTCCACCGCCTGGCTCGCCCCCACCGTTACCGCCCCCGTCTGCAACGACGGCGTTATGGAAGGTACGGAGGAGTGCGACGGCACGGACTTCGGTTCGAACCCTCCCGACTGCACCGACTATGGGTTCGACGGCGGCTCCCTGTCTTGCTCCGGCACCTGCACGATCGACACCAGCGGTTGTTTCTACAACTGCGGTAACGGAACGATCGACAGCGGAGAAGACTGTGACGACAGCAACCTGAACGGTCAGGACTGCACAGATCTCGGATTCTCTTCCGGGACCCTGTCCTGCGACGCCAACTGCAACTTCGTCACTACTCAGTGCGTATCACCCACCTGCGGTGACGGCACTGTTGATAGCGGCGAAGACTGTGATGGAGACAATAACGGCGAGACCTGCGAATCCCTCGGATTCGATGCAGGTCAGCTGAGTTGCTCCACCACATCCTGTACCTTCGACACCTCCCTCTGCTCCACGTGTGGCAATGCTACCTTGGAATTCGGCGAGGAGTGCGACGGCACGCAGCTGGGCGGCGAAAGCTGCCAAAGCCAGGGATACACGGGCGGGACTCTTTCCTGCACCGCTTCCTGCACCCTCGACACCTCCGCCTGCACGGATGAACTTCCATGCGGGAATGGTGTCATTGACAATGGCGAACAGTGCGATGACGACAACACCGTAGCTGGGGACGGCTGCGACGGAAATTGCCTCATCGAAGATGGTTACACCTGCGAAGGGGAACCATCCAACTGCACGCTTGAAAATACATGCAACCAGGACGGGCTGGTTGCCGACAGTGATAGTGGTCTTGAGCTTTCCAAGTTATCAAGCCACAACCTCGATCTCTACAACTCCCACCTCTCGGAGCTCACCAAGGGTTACACCCTCACGTGCGGCACCGTTGAGATTTACGGGAATGAGCTCGATGCCATCACCGTCAACCTGCAGGCCGGTTCCTATACCGACCTCGCCCTTCAGATCGGCGACAAGATTGCCCAGTGCCACTTCTTCGCGGAAGAGGGCGCTGCCAAGATTCACCTCAATGCGAACGACTTCACCAAAGCCGCCTACGTTGATGGTGAATCCGGCGCCGGAGTTATCTGCACCGAAGACAACGCGAACGTCCAGGTGCAGTTCCAGGGCCTTATCCTTGGTGCTCTCGGTACGGGTTTCTCGTATCGTCGTCTTTCTATTCATCCCGTCACGCAATTCTCGGGCGAATGGCTGGAGATTTATGTATCGGATTCTTCCATCCGGCTTCGTGAGCTGGAGCTCCCCACAAACTCTGTGGTGGTAGCTTCCTCCGACATGTCAGATGGCCCAATCTACATCAATCTCACCGCCATCGGCGACCTCACCGAGGTCTTCGATCCGCCCAACCCTCCCAAAGAAGGGTGTGGATGCAGCAGTGTCGGTTCCTCAACCGGAACACTGCCTCTTCCCTTCCTTCTTATATTTGCTCTGCTGATAATCCGACGACGCAAGAAGTCGGAAATCGTCGAGTAAATCCCACCGTGGATAACGGCATCCTCCCCGGATAGCCTCTATCCCCTTTTATGCCCCCTGCTTTCATTTGAAAGTTAGGGGGCTTTTTTTTGTCTCAATCTATTCAAAATCCTTTTTTTATGCTAAAATATACAGATATTTCTGAATCTAAACATGATCAAAATAAAAAACAAAAACGTTGTTCGACTGCTCTTTGGACTGGCCATCGGTATTATCGTAACTGTTATCGGCATAGTTGCCGTTATTGCCAATCCGCTCCACAACTATCATTTAAAACTGTCAAACCTTCTGTTTACGGGAAATAACAATCCAAATTCAGAAATCCTAATTATCGCCATAGATGATGCAAGTATTAATGACAATTCGGCAATTAAGAAGGATTCTTTAGGAAGATATTGGGACTGGAGCAGGCTTTATCACAAAAAAGTGCTTGAAACACTAGAAGAACATGGAGCGAAAGTCGTTGCGTTTGATCTCGCTTTCAACGAAATGACAGAAAGCATTTCTGCAAACACACTTAAATCAATACTTGATAACACACCTAGTAATCGACTTTTACAGGCTCTTGGGAAATACACTCCATCTTTTGACCACCCCGAAGATCTCGAATTTGCTGAATCTTTAGGCAAATATAACAACATTATTCTATTTTCAAAACAAGATGCACCTCCTCTTCCACTTTTTACTGATAAAGTCAACAATCTCGGCTTTCCGGTAACGGAAAAGGATCCCGACGGTCTGGTAAGAAGAATTCCTTTTGAAGGATCGTTTGCACAAAAAATCGTTGAACTGTACAATCCCGATCTCCTCACCGATGTGCCGCTCGAAGACGGCGATCTTATTATCAACTATTCAACACCTCCATACGAGTACAATGCAATTTCATATAAAGACATCTATTTTGATACCTTTGATCCGCAGCGCATAAAAGACAAAATCGCGCTTATCGGTGTAACGACTCCGAGTGTACAGGATCACGCATCAACCCCCATTAAGCCGGAAACGGATATGCCGGGTATCGAAATTCATGCAAATGCAATTCAGACCGTTCTCGATCAAAACTTCCTTCACAATCAAACAAAACCATCACAAATAATAACCGTGGCGGCGTTAACAATCGTGGGCGCTATCGCCCTTGTTTTTTCACCGCTTTGGCTTGGCATCCTTCTTGTCATCCTGATGATGCTTGGTTATTACACAGCCGCTCATATGGCATACGCAAACGGTATAATCATCAACATGATCTATCCTTTTCTTGCGATTGTCCTTACGTATATCGGCAGCGTCATGTACAAATATTTTGCCGAATTACGACAACGGCAATACTTGCAAACCGCTTTTGGACGCTATCTCAGTCCCGATATTATGCAGGAAGTGCTTAAAAATCCACAACTGTTACACCGAAGCGGAATGAAACGGGAAATAACCGTATTCTTCTCGGATATCGCGGGATTTACCACTGTCTCCGAACAGCTTAAGCCAACCGACTTGCTGGATCTGGTTAACGACTATTTGGGAGCAATGACGGATATCGTCTTACAACACCACGGAACGCTTGATAAATATGTGGGAGACGCCATTGTAGCCTATTTCGGCGCACCGCTTAAGCAAGCCGACCATGCGCATCGGGCGTGCTCGGTCGCCCTTGCCATGCGGGAAAAACTCCCCTCATTACATGAAAAATGGAAACGTGAAGGAAAGCCGCTTATAGATTTTCGTATCGGTATTAATACCGGCGACGCGATTGTCGGAAATGTCGGATCGGAAAAACGTTTTGATTACACTATTATGGGCGATGAAGTAAACCTTGGCTCCCGGCTGGAGGGTGCAAACAAACGATATGGAACACGCATTATGGTTTCGGAACAGACTTATACCATGGTACGCGATGAATTTATATTCAGACCGCTCGATATTATTAAGGTAAAAGGGAAAGATAATGCTATTGAAGTATTTGAACTGGTAGCGCACAAAGATCGCTTGAGTGAAACCGGTGAAAAGCTTCTTTCGCAATACAACAAGGCCATATCGCTCTATCGCAACCGGGAATTCAAAATAGCGTACGATGAATTTAAAAAAGCTCTCGAAATACACCCCGACGACGAACCGTCAAAACTGTACGCACAACGCAGTGATATTTTAAGCAACTATCCACCACCCGAAAACTGGGACGGCGTATTTACCATGAAAACGAAATAATTACGCTTTTTGACTGTTGGCGTTTACATGGTACTGTTAAACCAACGTTGGTTCATTGAAATGTGGGGATTTGTTGTGCAAGCAAAAAAGGAGGGATTTATGCTACCGTACTACACAAAAAATCATAAAGAGAAAATAATAATGCATCCGGGGTTAATAGTTTATCTTGCGTTTGTGCGCAATAAGCTCGACCCGGAAGACGCCTATATGAAACCGGTATTACAATATATTATTGCAAATAATAATACCGATGCGCTTGCCGAGCTCAATCAGCAACAAGAAAGTATTTTTAATAAATTTGTATCCAAATATGTGGAAAACAACTGCTGCATTGATTGCGGCAGAAAATTTACGTGGAAAGACCACATTTTTATTCGGTACAGGAAAAATGAACAGGGAGAAGATGTTCCCTATCACCCTTACTGCTAAGCACCTATCGCAAATCGCCCACATTTCCAACCTTCTCGAAAACCGCCGCGTCATCAATAATGGTTGGCGCGGTTTTTCATTACGCGCGCTCTACATACTCGCCCGTTTCGGTATTTACCCGTATTTTTTCACCGCGCTTAATAAACAGGGGAACTTTTACCACCAGCCCCGTCTCCAGCGTTGCCGGCTTGCTACCGCCGGATGCCGTATCTCCTTTAACTCCGGGCATGGTCTGAATAACTTCAAACACCATTTTTGGCGGCAATTCAACGTCAATAATAGAACCTTCGTAAAATACTCCGTCCACCGATGTTCCATCAAGCAAATAATCTGCAGCTTCTGCAATATCTTCAAGAGGCATTTCAAATTGTTCGTATGTTTCTTCATTCATAAAATGCGCCTCACCATCAGACTTATATAAAAACTGACATTTCTGCCTTCGCACTTCCGCAAATTCAAAATTTTCACCCGCAAGAAACGTCTTATCCAGCGTGGCTCCCGTTTTCAAGTTTTTCAGCTTTGTTCGCATCACCGGCTTTTGTGCTTCTTTTCGTTTAAATTCACTCCAGGTAATCAAATATGGATCATCGTTAAGCTTTACCACCCGACCGGCTTTAAGATCGGTTAAATTGTCTGCCATACACATATGTTAGTGATTTTCTACAGAAACTATAGAGAAATTGACGGTGCTGCGCAAGACCCGATAAATGCTTTTTTGTAATGAAAAAGAAGTGTAATACTTATATACATTAGAAAAGTGAAGCTTGACAATCAGGGAGATTTTTGGCATAAATTTACCTTCACCTAAAAAGTTTTATTGTGCCAAATAGCGCGGAATTGGAAATCGAACGACGTCTTATCGAAGCGGCAAAAAAAGATCCGAATAAGTTCATGGATCTCTATGAAAAATATTACGATCAGCTATACCGCTATGTATATAGACGTGTAAGCGATAGCGATGTTGCATACGACATCGTTAGTCAAACATTCATGAATGCGCTTTCACACCTTTCATCCTTCACATGGCAAGGATATCCGTTTTCTTCATGGCTTTATAAAATCGCTCACAACAATGTAATCAAATGGTATCGTAAAGCCAACAAGCAAAATCATATCCCGATCGAAGAAGCACGAGGCGTTTCCGATCAAAATAGGAATCAAAAAGAACTTACGGACGCGACTATCGCAAAAGAACATATTAACGCCATGATGGAAAAACTCAACGAAGATGAACGTGAAATTCTTCGCCTCAAGTTTTTCGAAGGATTATCGAATATAGAAATTGCCGAAATTATGGATTTGTCGGTTTCAAATATAGGCGTAAAGGTGTTTAGAACGCTTAAAAAAGCAAAAGGATATCTCCCCACCAAAAATGACTTAAAAAAACTTGATGAATAAGCACTACTTCAGCGACATTACAGATCTATTCCTCAAAGTAAAGCAAGAGGAAAACATACCGATTGATGCAAATGCAAAGCAAAGCATCAAGAATATGTTGCTATCGAAAATCAACGAAATGAAAGCCGCTGATACATATGACGAACTTGAACCTATCGGCAAGAAACAATCATTTTGGACAACCTGGAAACGTCAACTTATCGGCGTTCCCGCATCATTGGTCGCTGTTATGGCGATTGTATTTGCCATGAGTTCATTGCAACCCTCTATTCCTAAAGACGACTTTAGCCCGCGCCAAAAGGAAACATCAACAACCCCGGACAAAGTACGGGAGATTCAAGAAGAACAGGCGTTTGATCGTCCATTGGTTAAAACTGCGAAAAAACCAAATACAGATGATCAAGAAGAAGCACGTGCAGATCGATCTTTAAACACAAAAAAAGAGGATACGGCGGTTGTCAGTTATGAAGAAAAACCGGAAGAAGAAGATACTCAAAAGGACGAGCAAGAACCGCAAGAAGAACAGTCGTTAATTGATGATATTCCGTATACGGCGGGACAAACATTCATACTGCAAACTCCCGAGGATCAAGAATCTCAAGCGAAACAAGAAGCGGAATCTGAAGTGAAATCTGAACCGATTCAAGAGACTGAAGAACCGAAAAACGAAACAGTAACTCAAGAAAAAGAGCCCGAGACTACTGTTCAAGAAACAACAATCACGCAAGATTTGCAGGACACGGAAATTTCGCCGAATACAGTTGAACCTCAAGAAACGCAAACAATCATTGATCAAACGGTTTCCACACAACTTCAGCAAGAGCCACTCACTGCTTATCCTGTTTATGTTTATAAAGATAAAAGCCTTGAAAAAGCACCGGCATTCAGTGAAGAAAAGCTTTCGAAATTAACAAAATCCGACACTCCCGACTTGGTGAGCGTTTATTATGTTGAAAAAAATCAAGTAGTCGTTGAAATTGAAGAAAACAACGTAACCAAATGGTATCTGTTCGACAATATCGACGGAACCTGGACAATTTCAAAATACGAAAAATTTATTACGGAAGATGTGGTAAAATAAGCACATGAATTATAAAAAGCTACTTATAGCCACACAAAATATAGGCAAATTTGGCGAAATCAAAGAAGTCTTAGATTCGTTACCGCTGGAACTCTACCACCTTAAGCTGAATGATTTTTCCGATGTCTTACATAAAGACAACTTTGAAGAACACGGCTCAACATTTGAAGAAAATGCCGAGTTAAAAGCTATGCACTACCATGAGCTTATCGGTATACCCACTATCGGTGAAGATTCCGGCATTATTGTTGATGCGCTGGAAGGCGAACTCGGCGTTAAGACGCGGCGATGGGGGGCGGGAGCAAACGCAACCGATGAAGAATGGATTGAGCACTTTATGGAAGTCATGAAAGATGTTCCGGCAAATAAGCGTACGGCACGATTTGTATGCGCCGCGGCCTTTAAAGATGGGGACGGAGAAGTAGCCATGTTCCGAGGGCAAACCGAGGGCGTTATTACACTCGATCTGGAAGTCCCTCTTAAACCCGGAATTCCTTTAAGTTCATGTTTTAGGCCGGCAGGGAAAAACAAAGTATACGCAGCACTGAGCGAAAAAGAAAAAAATCAAATCAGTCATCGCGGAAAAGCTTTTCACGAACTGAAAGACTACATTGAAAACTATTTTAAATAAAAAATGCAAGCAAACCTTGTCATATTTAAAAAAGATGCTAATATCCAATCGTTGGATTGAGCATACAGTCGCCTGTTTTGGGATTCCCCAGCAAGACAAAAGCACTTTCGCTTACGTGCTTAGGTTTTCATTGCCCAATAGTCTCAATCCGACCTTAAAACGATACCGTCGCTCCTTTACGAAGAGAACGACGGATCACATACCGAGGAGTTAATGGTTCACCGCTGTTAACTCCTCTTTTCCCATGCTTTCTTATAAGCTGAGTATGTCTCCTTGGTATATCGTTTCCAACTAAACCTCTCCGCTTGTTTTAAACCTTTGGCAACCATTTTGTCATAAAGTTGATCATCCAGCAGCAATCGTTCAATAGCCGTTGCAAAACCTTGCACATCCAGCGGATCAACAAACAACGCGGCCTCACCGAGAGCTTCGGGAATACTGGTTGCGTTGGAGGCAACAACCGGCGTTCCACACGCCATTGACTCCAGAGGCGGCAACCCGAATCCTTCATAAAGAGAAGGAAATAAAAAGATATGAGCAAGATTATAAAAAGCGACTAATTCCGTATCTGAAACATTCATAATAATACGTACCCTTCCCGAAAGACCCAATTTCTTTATTCTTTTTCGCAACCGCATCAGAGAGCCGTTAACGCTGGTATAACCTACCAGCAAAAGGTTAATATCATGGTTATTAAAATACACTTTTTTAAACGCTTCCAATGCCGTTATTAAATTCTTTCGCCTGGAATCAAGCGCACCCACGCAAAGCACATACTGTTTCGATTCATCCAGGCCGTGCGTTCTGTAAAACGAAGAAGGCGGTTCTTCCAAAACCTTGAAGTGCGACTGCACAGGTGGGTAGGCAACTGAGATTTTATCTTCATCAATATCAAGGTATTCAACAATATCTTTTTTTGTATAATACGAATTTGCCAGTATATGATCGGCTTTTTTCATGCCTCGGTATGCCCATTTTAAAAACATTTTAAATTTACCACTGGTCTCTTTTGGCATAGCCAATGGTATAACATCCAGACAACTTACGATGACATTTTTGCCGGAAAAAAAATTCAACATAAATGATTCTTCCGCAAACATAATATGCTTAATCCGTTTTCGCCTGAACACTTTTCTAAACATAAACGGATGAGCGAAATGATTAGCCAGGTGTCTAATCACACTATAGTTTTTCCCTTTCCATGGATATAAATGATGGACATCAAAATCCACTTTTTCTTCAAGCTCGGAAAAAAATGTCAATTCATAATGACGCTTATAGCCGGTTTTTGTCTTTTTATCGCCTTTTTCGACAAAGGTTTTATCACCAACAAAAAGAGAAACGGGAATCTTCATAGCAAAATAGTAGGGTACGTACATGTATTGTAGCGTTGTTCGAAAAAAATTAACAGATAATTCGCCGTTTTGACCACTCGTGTTCATTGAACATAGTTGCGAAAAATAGTATATTCTGTTCTGGCTAATTCTTAATTGATACTATTATGATGGAACGACCACAACCTAACTCTGAAATGAGTGAAACACGTGCACAAGAAATTATTGATTTCATCGAAAACGGCACGCCGGCACAATTCGGTAACGTAAACCATTTGCAAACATTGCAGCTGCTTGCTGAAAAAGCATATAGTGCTACCGACCGAGAAATACCCGCC
>CAZPFH010000013.1:0-4642 GCA_964585825.1 uncultured Candidatus Peribacteria bacterium | reverse complement strand
CGATCTTTTACGCAAAGCAAAAGACCGATTAATCATACGCAGAAAACGATTGGGACTTGATATAGGAAATGAACGCGCGCAGCACCTCGTAAGCCACTTGCTCGGTAAAGAAATAAATCCGCATTTCAGAGAATGCGATACCATTCAAACAAAGCGCGCTCTTTTTAGAAAAGCACTCGCAACCGTTGCTCAAACCCAAGAAACCGTAAGCGATAATTCTCATCATCATCTCGTTACCAACGGCGAAGTTCTCGTTGAAGATAAATATCCTCTTGTAAAAGATGACGGAAGCAATTAAAAAAACGCTTCAAGCCTTGGAAGAAACAGGGAAAAAATACTGGATTATTCCTCGTGAAACCGGCAGCTTCATAAATAAACTTATACGTACGCATGGTTGCAAAACCGTACTCGAAGTTGGTACTTCCATTGGTTATTCGGGGATATGGATTGCAGAAGCACTTAGCCATACGGGTGGAAAACTATACACTATCGAATCACATGACGAGCGTTTTAAAAAAGCAAAGGAACATTTTAATCGAGCGGGCGTAAGTAAATATATAAAACAGCTCAAAGGGCATGCTCCCGATGTTGAAATTCCGGATATGTTTGACTTGCTATTTCTTGATGCGACAAAAGCCGAATACGTTTCGTATATAAAAACATTTTTATTTCATATGAAAAAAGGAGGCATCATTATCGCAGATAACGCCCTCAGTCATCACGAAGAATTAAAAGCGTACGAAGAGTACATTTTTAACGCCAAACACCTTAAAAGCGAATGTATCAATCTTGGAACGGGTATTTTCAAGTCGATCATTATATAGTTGACTCTGCTTCAGATTCGGATTCAGGTTCTGTTGCGGGCTCAGATTCAGTAATCGGTTCGGTTTCTTCCGCCATCTCTTCTTCAGAAGACGAATCCAACTCTTCCTCTTCTTCCGTCGACGATCCTTCTATACGAACTTCTATTGCCGATTGAGCGGTATACCCGTAAATATCCGTGAGCACGGCTTTAATACTGTGTACCGAACCGGGCTTAAAAAACCTCGATATACGCAGGGTACCGGTATATGGCTTTTCTCTGGCGGTCGATTGCAAACTTCCATCAAGAAAGAACTGCACGGTTTCTATAGCGAAATCTGATTGAGCTTTTACCTTAACATCAAGATTTCCCTGCTCAATTTTTGCATAACTGCTCGGATCTGTAATTTTAATAGATCTTGTTGATTTAAAATGACGTTCGTTACACAAGGGACTATAGTCGGTCGGCGGAACGCCCACTGCGGATTCATCTTCTTTTTCCGCCATTGTAGCGGCCCATGCCTGCACGGCAGCTTCCCAATTGGTAAATGTCGGCACGATAGCGTGATGTTGACGATAAGTTCGTTCTTCAACAACATCGGCGGGACACCATTCGTTGGCAAGCAGTTCGTTGCGCGTGTCAATTTTAACTTTGGCAAACGAATTGTCTACTTCCGTGGGTAAGGCGAAACTGGCAAAAACATCGCTGCGAAGTCCTTCAGGCGGAATATTTGCACCCGGTAATTTCCCGGTTGCGGCACTCACACTAACCGTTTGAATTCCCGATGGCACATCAAATTCACGATAATCCCACTCTTTTACCGTATGTGCTTCGGTCATATAATTTTTCCAGATAGGAGCGGCACCGTCATAACCGTTTGCGGTGGCATACATATTACCCGACTTTCTATCATCGCTGTTACCGGCCCAAACACCGGTCGTGATATGGTCAGTATATCCCATAGTCCATAAATTGCTTGGTATATTCACGTCATTCACTTTTTTGTTTGATGTTCCCGTTTTTGCAGCATTAACATGTCCGGGAACGGTTAAGCTCGGACCGAGACGAACCGATTTGTCCGACAAAATGCTAGTAATAAGGTAAGCGATTTGCGGATCTAGAACCTCCTCCGGTTTCCTTTCTTGATCCATTTCTTCAAGCACATCACCCTGTGCATTTTGCACTTTCAAAATACTAACGGGTTCCATGCGCTTTCCTCCATTGGCAAAAACCCCGAACGCCGATACATGGTCAAGTAAGCGAACCTCTGCGGTTCCCAGCGCGAGCGGCCATCCGTAATCTCTGTCAGTAGTTAAAAATTCAATTCCCATGCGCTGAGTGAGTTGCAAAATTGCCTCTTGCTCGCCACCAAGAAAATAAGCTTTAATAGCCGGAATATTCCTTGATTGCGCAAGTGCCGCCCTCATTGTCATAGGCCCACGAAATGTTCCGTCATAATTGTTCGGCGGCGATCCGGCCCCAAACTGCGTTTTTACATCATACAAAACCGATGCGGGCGCATAACGATTATAAAAAGCCTGCGCGTAAACATACGGTTTAAACGATGACCCCGGCTGTTTATAACTGGTCGTGATATTAACATTTCCATCAATTTCCTTATCCCAATAATCTTTTGAACCAACCATGGCGAGGATTTCTCCATCGGTATGATCAACAGACACCAAAGCGGCATTAGTCGCATTAAATCGTGTTTTGTTAGCATCTGCGCCTTCTTCAACAACACGCTCCGCAATCTCCTGCAAATCGGGATCGAGCGTGGTATACACCTGTAATCCACCTTGCTCAACAACTTCTTTCCCATATTTATCCTCAAGTTGCTCAATAATATGAAAAACAAAATGAGGAGCCTTCATGCGCGAGATATGTTCTTCAAATTCCAAGCCTTGTAGCTTTGCCCACGCTTCATCTTTTTCTTCCGAAGAAATAACGCCATCATCATACATTTTGCGTAAAATCAGATCTGCGCGTCCCGGTATATATAAAGAATGTTCTTCATCAATCTCGTACCCCTGGCCGATAAGACCCAGTTTATAATCAACATCCACTTCCAATCTACTTACATCATAGACATTTCGTTCCATTAAACTTTCTATGGGAACAAGAAGCTCGGAATTACGATTTGGGCCATACGGATTATAGTAACTCGGTGCCTGCGGCAAGCCTGCCAAAATGGCACTTTCGGCTACATCAAGATCTTTAGCGTCTTTATCAAAATAAATTTCAGCTGCTTTTTGAGCACCATATGCCGTATTTCCATAAGGAATTTTATTCAAATAAAGCTCTATAATGGTTTCTTTATCATAAGCCTGTTCCAGCCTGACAGCCAAAATGAGCTCTTTAATTTTACGTGTGTAACTTCGTTCCGATGTCAAAAATGCGTTTTTTACATATTGCTGAGTAATCGTTGACCCTCCGCGACGAGACCCCACACCAAACACTTCATACATTCCCGCTTTAATAATCGCCGGCAAATCAAATCCTTTATGTTTCCAAAATTCATCATCTTCAATGCTAATGGTCGCGTTAATCAAATGTTTTGAAATTTCATCGTATGAAGCATATTGACGATTTTCATCTCCGTGTTTTACGTAAAGCACATTTCCTTCTCTATCATAAATAGTCGTCGATTGAGCCACACTTAATTTGTCGATATCATGTACATCGGGTAGTCCTATGCTTAAAATGGCAATAAAAATTGTTAGCACGATAACACCTGCTAAAAAAAGCCCCGCCATACCAATAAGGGCATATAAAATAAACTTCTTGGCTGATATTTTATTACGTGCAACATTATTTCTCTGCCGCCGCGCAAGCACAGCCTGGATCTTTTTTTGAATATCATTCATAGGCTTACTCAAAGGCTAAATTCCGGCTGGCGGTTCATCATCCTGGTGAAGCAATTCTTTATTGCGAATAGTAATAATTGTTCCGTCGGGAAATTCCACTTCAATACCTCCGGCTTCAGGCGCGAGCGGATCTTCAAAATCCCCTTCATATCCGGGTTTTGTAACCCAAAACTCACCTGTTCCAGGTGTAAGAAACAGATTATCTTCACCAATAATATTATCATCTAAATCAAATATTCTAAAAGATACGTTATCATATTCTTCATTCTCGGGAACTTCGTACCAAAAACTAAAGCCGACACGTTCAGATGTTTCCTGATCGTACAAGCCGGTTGTTAAACAGCGCGAAAACGGTTCGCAGCCTTCAAACAACTCGTTTTGATTCTCTTTATGATTATCATCGGTTATTTCCGTGTTGTCCCCTTCGAGAGGCATATCACATGCCGGTGCTCCTGCAAGGCCGGCCAAAGTAGCGAGTACTAAAACTTTTGTGTGCGTACGATGAGCAAGAGCGCGAATAGAATCTAAAAACGAGCCTGACTCGTTAAGCGTATCTATATGCTTCTCCAAATGTTCAGCCGAATTGTTTTTATATTCTGAATTCATATGATGTAAATATATTGTCTCCAGTATTCTATATTGTCTACAAAAAGACAAAAAAGTCAAGTAAAATGTCAAGAAAAAAGTTGCTGTTTATGGGTTGCATTTTGTTATAAAATCCCTATACTCTCACAACTGGAAACAAATTACTACTTGCGCTCATTTACAATAAGATTTTTTAGTGAGCAATATGCCGGTATGTGTTTCATGAGAAATCCACAATGATACGCATCTCGTGAACCACACGGCTGGTATATTGCGACAGGCCCTATGAACGGCCAGAAAGGAGCATTTTATGCTACAAAGTTTTCTGTTGCTAGTTCTCGGGGCATCCAACATGGCAATCCCTGCCTCCGCACAGACCAGCGCGGTC